>NZ_JASGEX010000068.1:0-17468 GCF_047606085.1 Parafilimonas sp. | reverse complement strand
TCAACCCGTTTGAAACTATCAAAATGTTGTTGAGAGCCATCGGCTCGTTACATTATGCACCGTGCCGATGGCACTTATTTCTATGGAAACTCATCTATAACCGTGCTAAAGCACGGCTTTACAAAATTGAATCGAGCCGATGGCTCTTCATAAGAATTTTAATGCGTCTGCCTTGGGGTTTCGCTGGGAAATTATGCTAATATTGTTACAGCATTACTAACAAGTGATGTAAACTTTAGATTGGATATTACTAACGTTCCTGATTCGGGAGTAGTTAAAACGCTTTGCGATTCCGCTTGTAATTCCGCGAATGGTGACGCTGTGATTAGCTATAGAGATGGCGAAGGAAACAATCTGACCAATTTTTCAGGAACTGTTGAATCTATATCATCTGGAGAAATCAATATCAATGCATTAAAGGAAGACAGGTTATTAACACGAAGAATAAAATGGAAATGAGTGCTTCTCGAAAATCTTATTTTCGAAATCATAGCTTTATAATATAGCCTCCTGTTCCATTCATTGTCATTTTTCAATGCTTGTGCCAAAAACAATTTGGTAAATAATCTGACGGTAGATCGGGCCTTAATTTACTGGTTATAAAAGATTGAAATTTGAACCTCCAGTTCACATTCAGCCCTTTGTATTTGCAGGATTATTAATTTGGCGTTAATGGCGGGTGCAGTTATTTTTGTCTGCTTTTGGGAAAAGAATAAATTAACTAAGAATGTTTCAAAATGCTTCGCGGCTATTTACTTATTCATTAGTGTTTCTGCTTGTTGTTAACCTCGCATCCTGCAAAATTCAGCGTGTATCTTATTTTAAGGATGTGCCCGATTCCACAAGCGCGCAAAAAATATTGCAAACCTTAACACCGCCTCCGGCCATTGTGCGCATTGATGATGTGCTTAATATTAATATTCAAACACTCGATCCCCAGGCAAATACCGTTTTAAACCAGGGAAACCTGCCATTAAATTCGGGCGCTATAAGCAGCCTGGGCGACAGAAATGCCAGCCAGTCCATCATCGCCGGCTATCTTGTTGACAAGGATGGCAACGTGCACCTGCCTTATATTGGCGATGTAATGGTGAAAGGCCTTACCTCGAAACAGGTAAAAGACCTGGTTACGCAAAAAATATCTGTTTATTTTAAAGACCCTGTTGTTAATGTAAGGTTTGCCAATTATAAGATTACCGTTTTGGGCGAAGTAAGAAACCCCACCACCTTCCTGGTGCCTAATGAAAACCCCACCATCTTCGATGCGCTTGGCCTGGCCGGCGATATAACGGTTTCAGGCAGAAAAGATAATGTGATGCTGATAAGGACTGATGCCACCGGCGCCAAACAAATTGTGCGGCTTAATTTAGACAGCACAACAGCCATATCATCGCCTTATTTTTACCTCAAGCCGGATGATGTTTTATATGTAGAGCCCACAGAAGATAAGGTGGCAGGCGAAAGTAACTACAGGGTAAGGGATATAGCCGTTATTGCCAGTGCCATTTCCCTGATGATCGTTATTATAGCGCGTTTAACACTGTAATAATTCATAACCTGGCATCATAATTTTTGTTGTTAACTTGATAAAGTTCAGGAAGCTGTTATGCAGGACTCATACAATGATTTAAATGTAAGCAGGAACGTTTCCCCGCATCACGATATTGATGTTAAGTTTCTCGTGGGCAAGGTGTTTGGCAACTGGTACTGGTATGCATTATCCGTTTTTTTATTCCTTGTGCTGGCCACCTTCATATTTTTTTATACATCGCCCTATTACAACGTAATGGGCAGGGTGCTTGTGAATGGCTACAATTCGCAGGGGCGGCAGATTGTGGGCACCGACCAGGCTACCCTGCTTGGCGACCTGGGTAAAAATTCGTATCCCAACTCCGTTTCAAACGAGCTGGAAATAATTCATTCGAGAACCATCATTGAAACCACCATGCACGATCTTGAACTGAACCTTCAGTATTTTGGCAAGAATGATATCCGGTTTGAAGAGATCTATAAAAAATCGCCTTACTTCATACATGTATTGTATTTAAATGATGATAAGATTATTGAACCGGTTGAATACAATGTAAAAGCCAGCGATACCAAAGTGTGGTTTGAAGATGAGGATACCGACAGCAGTTTTACTGCTTCCTATGGCGATACGCTTACATTCTGGTATGGAAGCTGGGTATTGGAAAGAAACCCTGAAGCCGAAATTAAAAATCCCAACCGCCACCTTGGCCTCGTTATTAACAGTTACCACGCCACTTTAAAAGCTTTAATGGACGATATAGAAGCCATTACCACCACCGAATATGTAAATATCATTGATCTTAGCATAACTGCCCAGTGCCCGCAAAAGAACGAAGATATGCTGCGGCACATGCTTAACCTGTATGTGAAATCTGATGTGGATAATCAAAACAGGATAGCCGACAGCACCATATCTTTTATTAATAACCGGCTTATAAATGTATCTGAAGACCTGAATAATATTGATAAGGATATTGAAACTTTTAAGAAAGCGAATGGCATAACCGATATTTCAGACGACTCCAAGCAGCTTCTTTCACTTTCCAGTTCTGTAAGCAACAACCTTGCTGATAAACAGGTTCAGCTAAAAGTGGTGGACGACCTGGAAAAATACCTGCTGGATGAGCATAACAACACAAGGGTAATGCCCACCACGGCGCCCATACAGGATGCCGCTTTTGTGCAAACACTGGAGAAATACAATACCCTTCAGCTGCAGCGCCAGGGCTACCTGCAAAATTCCACCGAGCAGAACCCCAATGTAAAAAGCATAGATATACAGCTCTCGCAATTGCGCGGCGACCTGCTGAGCATGATGAGCACTTTTAAAAAAGGCGTCGCTACAGAGCAAAATGAATTGCAGAACAGGAATAACCAGGTTGCCGGTTCCATAAAAAAAGTGCCCACAAAAGAGCGCATTTATATTGATTACACGAGGAAACAGAATGTGGTGCAGCAATTATATCTCTATCTGCTGCAAACACGTGAACAAACGGAAGTTTCCAAATCCAGTAATATTGGCCCCATACGCATTATTGATGAAGTGAAGCGCGGCCCCATGCCATTCTTTCCAACATGGGTTATCTTAATTCCCTGCGCTGTATTTCTTGGCCTGCTGGTGCCTTCTGTTGTTATCTTTCTGAAAGAATTGCTGAATACAAGGGTTATTACAACGAATGATATAACCAATGCCACATATGTACCTGTGGTTGCAGACATCAACCATAATAAAGACAGAAAATCAATTGTTGTTTCCAAAGATGGCAGGAGCCAGGTGGCGGAACAATTCAGGGCGCTGAGAACAAACCTGCATTTTCTTTTACCGGGCGTTTCAGATAAGACTGTATTGGTTACATCGAGCATGGGAGGGGAAGGCAAGTCCTTTGTTGCGGTGAACCTGGCCGCGGCCATCGCTCTTTCCGGCAGGAAAGCGCTTGTTATGGAGCTGGATTTGCGCAGGCCGCATATTTATTCAATACTGGGCGCCAATAACAGCGAAGGATTTTCGAATTATATCCTCTCTGACATAAACGTAAAAGATATTCTACGGCCCACCAGCCTCCATCCGGATTGCTATTATATTGGCCCGGGCACATTGCCTTCGAACCCGGCTGAATTGTTGGCGCACGATGACAGGGTTAAGCAGTTGTTTGATGAAGTAAGGCCGGAATTTGATTACATTATTGTTGACTGTGCGCCGGTGGGGCTTGTAACCGATGCTTTGTTATTGCGAAATTATGTGGATACAGCGCTGTATGTGGTACGCCAGCGGTTTACGTATAAAAAACAGGTCAACCTTATACAGGGGCTTGCAAACGAAAAAAAATTCAAAAACATCAGTATCGTGTTCAACGATATAAAGCGGGTGCCTGGTTACGGTTACACTTATGGTTATAACAATAGCCGGGGTTATTATAGTGAGCGCAGATCATTCCCCGGCAGAAAAAAACGCCGGTCGCATACGGCATAATTATTATTCAAGTCAGCTTATTTATTATTCTTGTTGATCTAAGACAAATACACAATATTCAATATGCAATGCTCAATGTTTAATTGTAAACCCCTGCAAAGTGAGTATTGAATACGGATTATTTTAAAATTAAATCTTTTATACGCTGCAAGGTGTAAAAAAGTGATTTTGTGTTGTTCGGTTTTAGCTCCCCTCTCCTTTGGAGAACTTGTCCCGACCATTCGGGAGGGGTTGGGGGTGAGGTCTGACAATGAAATATTATTCACTAATTTATCCCTTGCGCACTATAAAAAATAATAAAGAAATAATAAAGCCTGATAGCGGTTGCAAAAAAATGGGGTGACTATTATATTAATAACGATTATATGAAGCGATTATTCTTTGGTGCCTTTACTGCTTGTGTTTGTTTATTTACGGCCTGCACAAAAGAAAATTTTCTTGATAAAACCACAACAACTGACCTGGATGAGGCATCCGTTTTTTCCGACAGTTCAAGATCAATGGACTTCCTGACAAACGTTTACATAAATACAAATTTCAGCTTCAGCCTATCCCGGTTCAGCAGTGCCGCCGGCCTTGATGCCTGTTCAGATGAAGCCGAAGGCCCTTTGTCCACCAGCGTTACGGTATATACGCAGTTTGCCGCCGGCAGCGTAACCCCATATAGCATTGCCACAGATGCATGGAGCACATCATACGCGCAGATAAGAGCCGTAAACCAGTTCTTAAAACATTTATCATCCATACCCTTCCCCGATGCCTTAAAGAGCAGAACAAGGGGCGAAGCTGTTTTTTTACGGGCGTGGTATTATGCCATTATGCTGAAACATTATGGCGGCGTGCCGCTTATTGGCGATACGGTTTATACCGAAAGTGATGATATAAGCACCGCAAGAAACACGTATGAAGCATGCGTGGATTACATAACAGAACAATGCGACCTGGCTGCATCTTTATTGCCGCTCACTTATACCGGCCTTGATTATGGAAGGGCCACCGAGGGCGCAGCGCTGGCTTTGAAAGCCCGGGTTTTATTATATGCCGCCAGCCCTTTGTTTAATGGCGGCGCAGAAACAGATGATGCCACATTAAAAGCCACAGTAAGTTACCCGGCTTATGATGCTGCCCGGTGGAAGGTGGCCGCCGATGCCGCCAAAGCGGTGATAGACCTGGGCATATACAGCCTGAATATTGATAATACTACGGCCTCCGGCTATGGTTTCTATAACCTGTTTCAAACAAGGGTAAACAGTGAATACATCTTTGCCTGGATGGAAGCCAATAACTGGGACCTTGAAACATTGTGGCGCCCGCCGTCAAGAGGCGGCTCTTCTACCACCGGTTCATTTCCTTATCAAAACCTGGTTGACGCTTTTGAAATGAAAAACGGGCTGGCCATTACAGACGCTGCTTCCGGTTACAATGCGCAAGACCCTTATACCAACAGGGATCCCCGCCTGGATTATACCGTTACGCACAACCTTTCAGAAATATATGTGGCATATAGTTCCCTGGAGCCTGTTTATACGTATGATGGCGAGCCCAATGGCGATGGCTTCGGCGATGGCACGCCAACCGGTTATTATGGCAATAAGATGTGCAATGATAATGTGGTGCCTAATTACCTTTTCTCTTCAAGCGCCCGCTGTTTGCCATTAATGCGGTATGCGGATATTTTGCTGATGTATGCAGAAGCTTTGAATGAATATGAAGGCCCGGTGCAGGAGGTATATGATGCCGTGGAGCAAATAAGGGCGCGGGCAGGCCTCGATCCTTACACGCTGCAAACAGGATTGACCCAGGATGAAATGCGCACCGTTATCCAGCATGAAAGAAGGGTGGAGCTCGCCTTTGAAGAATCAAGGTTCTGGGATGTAAGAAGATGGAAGATAGCAGGCCAGACAGACAGCCAGACAATGACAGGAATGAATGTTATAAAAAATACGGACGGTTCGTTTACTTATGAAATTGAGGATGTGCGCAAACGCGTCTTCCGAACGGCTATGTACCTGTGGCCCATACCGCAAAGCGAAACAGCCAAATCAACAGACCTCTTGCAAAACCCCGGATATTGATCAACTTATAATTATTAAAATATGCTTGTGCGAAAAATATTTTTATCGGTTGTGCTCATGGCATTCATTGCATCCTGCACACCCAAAAAAGAAGTGCTGGCGGAACCGGTAAAAGACCTGAACGCCACCTGGCGCATCGCTGATATTACCAGGAATGCTGTTGACATAACGGCTTATGTGGATTCCGCCGGCTTCAGGCTTACGCTTTCAGGCGATAAAACTTATACGCTGGAGGGAAACAATATCCCTTTCCTTGTAAATACAGCCTCGGGCACCTGGTCGTCTGATGACCCGCAGTACCCGTACAACTTAACGCTTACGCCCACAGACAGCACCACATCTTATACAGGCAGCATTGCAACGCCCGTATCCGGGGGCCAGCGAACTTTAAGCATCACATTCAGCCCGGGCTGTTATTCCAATACTTACATATATACGTTTGAAAAAATGAACCCATAGTATGCAGGCAAAATCCAGGAATAAGAAATCGTACAGAAGAGCTGTTTACCTGTTGCTGTTTATTGCTTTTGCAGGTTTGATTATCACTGCCTGCACTTCTACCTTAACTATTGTAAGCCAGGACGCAACGGTAACGCCCGGCGATTCTGCGCACATGGTCATTTCCATTCAATGGTCTGAAACAAATTATGACCGTACCGACCGCCAGGTGGTGGCAATATGTGTTCCCAAAGCGTGGGATGCTGCAAACAATACGACCATGACCTATACCAGCGATGCCGGCAATGGCAAAATGGTGGTGATACCCGATGGCACAACCGAGCCTTCCACCGGGCTGGCTTACCCCACCGCCATGATGAACAAATTCAGCATTGGCGCTAACTACATCAACGATCTGGAATGGGTGGCTTTCTGGAGCGATAATAAACTTTCGGTAGAAAATGGCAAAACTGTAAACGGCAAAATTTATATCAGCATAAAAACAGGCACGGATTATTTAAGCTTTAAGCCCGGCTATGCAATATGTGAAGACGAAGACGGGTTATCAGATGCAAACTCCGGGTATTATCAAAGCCAGTTTGGCGCCTGCATGGAAGTGATCGGCTCCGATGCCACACAGGATGTGGAAGATATGTGCAACCCGCAGATCGGTTCGGCAGAGCCAACCAGCGCCACGGAAAATGATATCATCACCATTAAGTACAACGGCAACCTGGACACATCTGCACTTAAAAACAAGAGCAATATTTACTTCTGTGCAAAGGCATATACAACCACCGGCGACAGTATGGAAGTATGCGACCCTTCAGCACAAACACAGCTCACGCTGTTTGATACAAAACAATGGCGCATAGATTTATGGCCAAAGAAATTTTTTAGCCTGCCAAACGGTGTAAGCCTTAAACAGATACAATATTATTTCACAGATGAAACCGGCGCCATAAAAACAGGCTATGGCAATACCGCAGACCCTTTTAAATACACTTTTAAATGTAAATAAATAACGGCTGAACCATGTACGGGCACATTTCAAATTTTCGCTTCATACGCGGCACTGCGGTCGGTGTCTCACCCACCGGTAGCGGGTTCTACAGGTGGGTGGTGATTCCCACCTGCGAAAATTTGAAATACACCCACTATGTACAGCGCTCTTACTGCTAAAACAAATTGTTGTATGAAAAAATTTTTAATGCTCCTGTTTTTTACTGCCTGCCTGTTTGCAAAAACAAGAGCACAGCAGTTTACCGTTACCGGCAGCGTTGTTGATGAATATGGGCGTGCGCTTTCCGGGGTTACCGTAACTTCCAAAAAAAATGCGGCTTCTGCAAGCACGGGCGCTGACGGCATGTTTAGCATAACAGCCATGCACAATGATGTGCTTGAATTTTCTTACCCGAATTTTAAAACAACCGCTACCTCAGTACAGGATTCATCCACTATAATTATTGTAAAGCTTGCGCCCGCTGTTTTTTCCGCGCCCGGTAAAACAGAGGTGTTGTATGAAACAAAAGATAACGCTAAAATCCTGGGATCGGTTTCAGGCATTTACACCGGCCAGTTAACATCCACGCCTGCATCATTATACGCTTATGCTTTATCAGGAAGGCTGCCCGGTTTATATACACAGCAATCACGCGGATGGGAAAGCACCAACAATGCTGCATTGGCCTCTCAGGATCTGAATGGCCTGTATTACCCCACCTCCAAAGGCGCCAGTGCACCAAATGATAATACAGAAATCTCAATGGCCCTGCGCGGCCAGCAGCCTGTAACCATCATTGATGGCGTGCAAAGAGATATTTACACCATTGACCCGGAAAATATTGAATCTGTAACCGTATTAAAAGACGGGCTTTCCACTATTTTGCTTGGCCAGCGAAGCTCAAGGGGCGTAATACTGGTTACCACAAAAAAGCCGGTATCGGGCAAGCCGCATGTTTCTTTAACCGCACAAACGGGCGCACAGTCATCCATAGGTTTGCCGGATCCGCTGCCTGCCTATAAATACGCTTACCTGTATAACGAAGCTTTGGCAAACGAAGGCAAGTCCCTTGCTTATACCGAAGATGATTTCCAGGCCTATAAAGACCATTCAGACCCTTACGGCCATCCGGATGTTAACTGGTTTAAAACCATTTTAAAGAACAGCTCTTTAATGAGCAGGTATAGCCTTAACGTAAGCGGCGGCGGCGCTACGGCACGGTATGCAGTAGGATTAGGTTACCTGGCCGATGATGCGGCCTTTAAAGGGAGCAACGCGGATTATGCCACCAATGCCACCATCAGGCGCTATACCGTTAACTCGAACATAGACGTGGATGTAACAAAATATTTTAACGCCCGGCTGCAGATGTTTGCCCGCGTGCAGGACGATAACCAGCCGGGCGGCGGCACAGACGCTATCATCAGCCAGATGTACACAACGCCCAATAACGCTTACCCTGTACTGAACCCCGATGGCTCCTTTGGCGGCTCGCAAACATTCCAGAGCAATTTATATGCGCAACTCACGCAGTCTGGTTATATACAGGATTATGAAAGGGATATTTTTTCAAACCTGGAACTGAATTACAGGTTCGACCAGTTTGTGCCCGGGCTGTGGGCCAAAGTGCAAAGCAATGTATCTGTATTTGCGTCCAACTCAACCGACAGAAGCGCCGGCGTGCCATCCTATAAATTTTCGGTGAGCGGAAGCGATACCACGTATAACCGCTATGGCTCTGTTACAGACCAGGTGAATACTTTCAATCTTACCTACAGCGCCCAGTTCTGGTATTTGCAGGGCGCCGTTGGCTATACCCGTTCTATCAAAAAAAACAATTTCACCGTGAAAAGTTTTTACGACAGGCATGAAAGCATTTTTAACTATGACCTGCCCGAAACCAATCAAAACATTGCCATAGCCGGCACGTATGATTTTGACGGAAAATATTTTGCCGAAGCAGCCGTGAATTACAGCGGCAACGACCGTTATCCGCCGGGCAAACAATTCGGCTGGTTTTATGCAGGCGGCCTGGGATGGAATATTTCTAAAGAAAATTTTATTAAAAACAACAGCAATCTAAAATGGATCAACAACCTCAAGCTGCGGGCAACCTATGGCAAAACCGGCAATGACAATGTGGGTTATTATACCTGGCGGGAAGCATATACCATTGATGTGGTAATACCCACTTACCCGGTTGGCATCAACAGGTCTTCCCAAAAGGTTACCCAGCAAACCACTTTGGCAAATCCGAATGTTACCTGGGAAAAAGCAGATAAATACAATGTGGGCCTTGATGCCGCTTTCTTCAAAAATACTTTCCTGCTTACCGCAGATTATTATAACAACAGGTATTATGACCTGCTGCAGTACCGCGGCAAGCAATCTTCCCTGCTGGGCATTGGCTACCCGCTTGAGAACCTGGGCATCAACAATTATTCAGGCGCAGAGCTGCAGGCCACTTATCAAAACAATTACAGGGATTTTAATTACGCCATCAGCGGCAATGTTTCTTTCCAGCAATCGAGGGTGGTTTTCAGCGATGAAATAGAAGAAGCCTATCCATGGAATGTGCGCACAGGAAAACCGGTGGACATGACTTTCGGTTATGTGGCAGAAGGCCTTATTCAAACGCAGGCAGAAGCAGAATCCGGCGCCACGCTTGCCGGCTATACGCTGCAGACCGGCGATATAAAATATAAAGACCTGAACAGCGATGGCATCATTAACCAATACGATCAAACTGCCATAGGTGAAGAGAAGCCGCTGGTGTATTATGGCATTACGGCAAACATGAGTTATAAAGGTTTTGATATAAGCGTGCTGCTGCAGGGCGTTGCCAACAGGAAATACATTTTGGATGATTATTCCTTTGGCTATTCCGGGTCGCTGCAGGCCTATACCTATATTATTGGAAGATGGACGCCGGAAACAGGTACGGCTTCCACTTTTCCAAGGCTCACCCCCGGTTCAAACACCAATAACGATGTAACAAGCACGTACTGGCTGCGCAATGGCAATTACTTCCGTTTAAAAAATGCAGAGATCGGCTATTCTTTCCCGTATAGAATGCTGCACCGCCTTAAACTGAACCAGCTAAGGGTTTTTGCAAACGGGCTGAACCTGCTTACACATGCAGATTTTTCACGGGTTGACCCGGAAGTGTATAGCCAGGTGTATCCTAACCAGCGGGTGATAAATGTTGGCGTCAATGTTAAGTTTTAAGCAACGATCATGATCATTATGAAAAAATATACTGCCTTATTTGTTTTGGCTGCGGGTTTCCTTATCGCTGTAAGCGCATGCAGGAAGTATGAAGATGTGCCGGTTGAAACCGTAACGCCGGATTATATATGGGACACAAAGGATTCAAACGGCATTTATGCAAGCGAATATTTGTTTACCATTTATGCTGCGCTGCCCGAAATAGCCAACCGCATTACCAAAGATTTTTTGGATGCCGGCTCCGATGATGCAGTCACTTCCCAAACAAGCGCACAGCCTGTTACCCTGCTTGCCACAAATGGTATTACCATTTTCAGCAACCCGGATGATACCTGGGCCGACTGTTATGAAGGCATAAGAATGGCAACCAATTTCCTGAACAATTTTGGCGTGGTGCCGTTAAAGAATGCCACGGAAAAAAGTTCCTGGTTTGGCGAAGCAAGGGCGTTGCGTGCATTTTTTTACTGGGAGCTGGTAAAGCGCTATGGCGGTGTGCCTGTACTGGGCGATTCTTTAAAAACGCTGGAGGATGATATTGAAATACCCCGCAGTTCCTTTGCCACCTGCATCAGTTATATTGTAAGTGAATGCAACAAGGCTATAGACAGTTTGCGTGATGACCCGGCTGATGATGAAGACTATGGCCGGTTTACCAAAGATGGCGCAAGGGCTTTAAAAGCAAGGGCGCTGCTGTTTGCCGCCAGCCCTTTATATAACGGCGGCAATGTGGGTGATTCATTAAATGGTTATACCGATTATAATGTAAGCCGGTGGCAGCTTGCAGCCAATGCAGCCAAAGAAATAATAAGCCAGGGCATTTACAGCCTGGAGCCGGATTTTGTTGACATATTCATCAGCCAGCGCAGCAATGAAGTGATTTTTACCAAGAACAATACAACAGGCACCACCATTGAATCAACCAATGGCCCTGTTGGTTTTTCGGCTGCAGCCGGATCGGGCAACACAAGCCCCACGCAGGAACTGGTAAATGCTTACGGCATGGCCAACGGGTTAGAGATTTATGATGCCAACTCAGGTTACGACAGCACCGATCCCTATACCAACAGAGACCCGCGCCTGGGCTATACGGTCTTGTACAATGGCGCCCAGTGGCTGAGCACAGCCATTGAAACCTATATAGGCGGGGTAAGCAGGCCCGGCGGCTCAACGGTGCAAACGCAAACCGGTTATTACCTGCGCAAGTTTATGGGCCATTTTGAAAATACCACCGCTTATGAAAGCCATTACCACGATGTAATATATTTCCGTTATGCTGATGTTTTATTAACGTATGCCGAAGCATTGAATGAATACGGTGGCCCTTCGGATGATGCTTTCACTGCCGTAGAACAGGTAAGGGAAAGGGCCGGTTTAAGCCCATATACTTTAGACCGCACCCTGTCGCAGGATTCATTGCGCACCATCATCCGCAATGAAAGGCATAAAGAGCTGGCTTTTGAAGAATGCCGGTACTGGGATATACGCCGGTGGAAAATTGCAGGCGAGGTATATAACAGCCATCCGCTGCATGCAATGAATATCACCAGCACCACAAGCGGGCTTACCTATACGGCAGCGTCTGTGCTTACCACAGCTTTTGATGAATCAAAAATGTATTTCTATCCCATACCCTATACGGAAATGGTAAGCAATGCGCAGCTAAAGCAAAACCCGGGCTGGTAAGCGGAAAGCTGCAAGCTGTGTGGGCTGCGGGCATAAAGCCGGGCTGTATTGTTGGATGGAAAGTGTGAGATTGATGCTGAAGCTGCTTAAAAATATGCAGCACAAGTGTTGCGATCCGCTACTGCGGACAAGCTGCAAGGAAGGAGTGTCATCTGTTATTAACCAGTATAATTCGTTAGAACGATGCACACCATTAATGAACAGAACATCAAAAAAAAATTATAAAAATCATTATGATGACAAGATTTTTTTCATTCATATCACCATTCTTTTTCTGCCTGGGCTTAACACCTGCTTTGCAGGCCCAGACCGTTAAGGGCACTGTAAAGAATATGGAAGGCCCGCTGGTATCTGCATCTGTGGTGGAGAAGGGTTTGCCGGCCAATGGCGCCGCCACCAATGCCGGCGGGAATTTCTCCCTTACCTTAAAGGGCAGGTCGAAAACGCTGGTTGTCTCAAATATTGGCTATGTAACACAGGAAGTAAAAATTGAAGACGTATCAAGATCACTGGAAATAATCCTGCAGCCCAATGACCAGGGGCTTGACCAGGTAGTGGTGGTAGGTTACGGCACAAAAAAAAGGGTAACCAATACAGGTGCAGTAAGCACCCTTTCCGGCGAATCAATAAAGCGCATCCCAACCTCTTCCGTGCAAAACACGTTGCAGGGCAAGGTGCCGGGCGTATTCTCCGTGCAGCGGGGCGGGCAGCCGGGCAAAGATGCATCAGACTTTTTTATCCGTGGCGTGAGTTCACTGAACGCCGATGGCAATAAGCCATTGATCATTGTGGATGATATTGAATACACGTATGAACAGCTTTCCCAGATAAACGTAAACGAAATTGAAAGCATATCTATCCTGAAAGATGCATCCACCACTGCCGTATATGGCATTAAAGGCGCCAATGGCGTTTTGATCGTGAAAACACGCCGCGGCGCTTCCGGCGCACCGCAGGTGAATGTGCGGGTAGAAAGCGGTTATAATTCGCCAACCAAAGTGCCTCAATTCTTAAATGCATACCAGTCTGCTTCCCTGGTGAACGAAGCTTTATCCAATGATGGCCTGCAGCCCCAGTTCTCCCAATCGGAGCTGGCACATTATAAAACGCATGATGCGCCTTATGTTTATCCTGATGTAAACTGGTATGATGTGGTTTTTAAAAGCGGCTCCCTGCAGGCAAATACCAACGTGGATATTTCCGGCGGCTCCGATAATGTAAAGTATTTTATATCAGCAGGCGCTTTTACACAGAATGGCAACCTGCATAATTTTTCTGATCCGCGCAACCAGGGCGTTTACAACAACTATTTTTATCACCGCTATAATTTCAGAAGCAACTTAGACATACAAGCCACCAAAACCACCAAGCTGAGATTAGATGTTTCCGGGAGGTTCGGGCAAATTAACGAGCCTTTATTTTATGCAAACACCACAGCCACCAGCATTATGAGCGAGATATATAATTACGGCATCATAACGCCGTATGCCGCGCCGGTATTAAACCCTGACGGCAGTTATGCGTATGCCTTCGGCCCTAACCTTACCAATGTGCCCACCATTAATGCAAGGCTGGCCACCATGGGCTATACCAGAAACAGCAGAACGGATTTTAATGTGTTGTTTGATGTGAACCAGCGTTTCGATTTTATAACCAAAGGCCTGTCTGCTTTTGTGCGCATTGCTTATGCAGGCACCAACGATATTACCAGAACACAATCCCGCACCAGCACGCCGCCGGCTTACCATTATGATTCGGCGGGGAATTATACGCTTGATAAAAACGGGTTGTACGAGCTGGCGCCTTTCTCATTAAGCGGCAGCAACGATCTTTTTGACAGGCGTTTAAATGTGCAGGGCTCCGTTAGCTATGAAAGAACTTTTGGCGACAACCATTTTTCTGCCTTCGCCCTGTTTAACCAGGAGAGCTATGTTACAAAAGACGGCACCACGCTGGCTGTGCCGCAAAAACTACGCGGCACCACCCTAAAACTTGATTATGATTATAAACAGAAATACCTGGTTGATTTTAATGCAGCCTATAATGGTTCAGACCGCTTTGGCACAGGCCACCGTTATGGTATATTCCCGGCGGGCAGCATTGGCTGGAACCTTGCACAGGAAGATTTCTTTAAAAATGCCCTGCCTGTTTTCCAGTTGTTTAAGCTGCGCGCTTCGTATGGCCTGGTGGGCTCTGACGCTGTTATTGACAACCGTTATTTATACCAGCAGGTTTATGCAAGGGGCGGCTATTATTATTTCGGCACCAATGCCAATACCTCACAGGGAATTTACGAAGGCAGCCTGGGCAATGCCGATGTAACGTGGGAAAAAGCAAGAAAGGCCGATGTGGGGCTTGATATTAATATGCTGAAAGACAAAATATCCATACAGCTTGATTATTTTAACGAGTTCAGGTACGACCAGCTTTATTATCCCGGTTCCATACCCACCATTATTGGCGTGGGCCTGGCAAGGCAAAACCTGGCCAGTGTGCGCAACCATGGTTTTGAAGGCTCCGTTAAATTTCAAAACACCATCGGGCATGTAGCCTATGATATAACCGGCGTTTTTTCTTATGCCAAAAACAGGATCGTGTATGAGGATGAGCCTGCGCAGGCTTATCCCTGGCTTGCCCGCACCGGCCATCCCATTGACCAGCCTTTTGGTTATACAGCCATTGGGTTTTATACAAGCGAAGACGATATTGAAAAGAGCGCAAAGCCCAATATTGATGCCTCATCCATACACCCCGGCGACCTTAAATATAAAGACCTGAATGAAGACGGCGTGATTGATGAGCGTGACGAAGGCCCTATCGGCAAGCCAAACATCCCCAGCCTGAATGCAGGCATTACATTCGGCATACATTATAAGGGGCTTGACCTGAGCATCCTGTTCCAGGGTGCATTCGATTACAGCTTCCAGGTTACCGGCATTGGCATACAGCCATTTCAAAGCCAGTGGCAGCCGGTGCATTTATTAAGGTGGACAGAAGAGCATGCATCCCATGCTAAATTTCCGAGGTTAAGCTCTGACGCATCCTACGAAAGCAGCCCGTCTGCCTATCCTTCCAGCTTCTGGCTGGTGAATGCCATGTATGTGCGCATGAAAACGGTGGAGCTGGGTTACCAGTTTCCCAAAAAATGGCTGCCTTTAAAAATCAATAATGCCAGGTTCTATTTCAGCGGTTATAACCTGCTTACCTGGACGAACTTTACACTATACCAGCAGGATCCTGAAGTGGCTACCAATACCGTTGGCGATGCTTACTTAAATCAGCGCGTAATGAATGTGGGTTTACAGGTGGGGTTGTAATGTATAATTGATAAATAGCATATTTAATTCTGCACTGCTTGTAACAGTGCAGTTTTTTTGCGGAGGCCTGCACCACTGGTTTTGTGCATAATGCGGCGCAGCCCTGCGCTTGTATTTTTTAAGGTTGTGTAGAAACGAGACAAGCAAATCTGAAAGCCTGGTTATGGTAACTGCTATGCACAGAGGCTTTCGCACAGCGTGGTGCCATCTTACTTAAACTGCTTATCAAAAAAAGTGAGGTAAAACTTATGGATTAGCAGGAAAAATGCATCATAGAGTTTTTTGACATTTAAAAAGCTTGCTATGAAAGTATTTCTATTCACATCAATTGTACTTGTTATAGCTTGTTCTTTACAAGCCCGGTCTTTAAAAAAATATTCTTTGTCTGGCGAAGTCAAAGGAGAAGATACAGGAACAATTTACCTGAAATATTGGGACGCTGGTATAAAAAATGTTGAAGCTGCCAGAATTCAGAACGGGCAATTTCAATTCAATGGATTTATATCAGAACCGGTATTGGCATCGCTTACAGATAACCGGCAAACCTCTGATGGCAGGCAAAATATTTATGAAGATTTTTACCTGGACAGCGGCAATATGATGATTTACCTGCCTGCCGGTAATTTTAAGGAAGCAAAGCTTACAGGAAGTAAAACCAATGAAGACTGGCTTTTTTTATCAGGTGAAACAAAACCCTTTTTTGAAAAACTTGATGAATTGAAAAAATTATCCGGTGAAGATTCAATAGAAAAAAATATAAACGATTCAATTCATTTTTACCAGCAAAAAACAGCAGGCATATTGATTAAATTCAGTACGGAAAACCCAAATTCAATGGCAGTTGTTAAAACGCTTCCATGGTTAACGCAGCTTGGATTTAGTTATGATTCAGTTTTGGTTTTATTAAATAAACTGCCGGGCGGTCCAATAAAAAACACCTATTCTTTTCAAACAGAAAGAGAAAGGGAGGAGCATGTAATTAACTCCAGGATCAATCATAAAGCTCCTGACTTTTCACGACAAGATGTAAATGGCAAACCGCTTCGTTTATCTGATTTTAAAGATAAGTATGTATTACTCGACTTTTGGGCAAGCTGGTGCGTGCCTTGCAGGAAACAAACGCCGCATATTAAAAACATGTATAAACAATATCATTCAAAGGGTTTAGAAGTCATTGCTGTAGCCTGCGATGCAAAATATGATGCCTGGCGCAAAGCAATTAAGCAGGACAGCCTTGCATTATTTCACAATGTTCTTGCATTTACAAAAAGCGATATGGAGTTTTTAAAAACCCATGACAATATGATGGAAGCAAGCTTTAAAGGTGAATTGAGAAAATTATATAACCTTATGCCTATTCCTGCACAAATATTAATTGATAAGAACGGCATAATTACCGGCAGGTATTCTTTATATGATAATACAACTGTTGAAGACCTGGACAAAAAGCTATCGGAACTATTTGGCAGCCGTTTTTAATAAACAGCATCCTGCACTTTTTGAAGTGGGGGATGTAACGCACTACTCCCCTTTTGAAAGTGAAAACAGAAAACTTTTTTTGTTCCTCTTTGTTTATCAGGCTCAGCCTGCATGCTGAAATTAATCCCTAACCTGGAAAAATGTACGTATTATATGTTAATGTCTAAAGCTTGCATAAGTTTTTTTGCGGCTGCTGTATATTCATTAAGATGCCAGGTATTATTGATTTTTACTTTTTTTACATC
>NZ_JASGEX010000067.1:0-4350 GCF_047606085.1 Parafilimonas sp. | reverse complement strand
CTTGATAAAATCCAGAAGAGAGAACTAAAGAATATCCAAAGAAAAATTATATATACACCTATTTTAATGATTTCATTTTCAATGTGGTGTATACTGCTTTTGTTGCGCCGCGGAGCAGGGTGAATTTGAAATACGCCCATTGTATATGTTTGATATATGCTTTAAACAAACTCACTTTGTTGTATCATAGAATAATAACCGCCTGCCAAAAGGCTTCAACTCCCCAAAAAGCGTAGTTGGGGCGCCTGAAAAAGGCTTGTTTTCCATAAAATCCTGATAGCATGTGATGCCTTCGGGGATAATACACCCATGGAACACGAGGCAAAACAAAGAATTATGCAGGCAAAGAAGGTAAAAAGAGAATTGAGTGCACCTGAAAAAATGCGCACATAGAAGACGGTTTTTGGGGGGAGTACCAAACTTCCACCGGAAATAAAACGGATAACAGCAGTGTTATTTTAAGGGTTAGAAATATTCAATAATCAATCAATGTCGTTTAGTTAACCTTGTTTTGACCTCACCCTAAATCCCTCTCCAAAGGAGAGGGACTTTGCAAACATTCCTTAACTAAACGACATTTAATAATCATTTTTGTCTATATCTGTGTGGTTTATTCCAAAGATCTAAACAGGTTAAATATTAAATAAAGTTTATTCTTCCCTCCCGTGGCAGTTTTTATATTTCTTGCCGCTGCCGCAGGGACAGGGATCATTGCGGCCTACTTTCGGGCCCACCCTTACCGGCTCCTGTTTTACCGGCGTTGGGTCGTAATAGTCGTCTTCATTGGCTGCATAATCCTGGCCGGCATGGTCTATTTCGCGTTTGTTGGAGCGCATTTTACTCATGTCGGTCTTTTCCTGCTTTGCTTCTCTGGCTGGTACATTTTGCTGTACCGGCAACTCGGCGTGGCTAAGAAAGCTGATAATGCTGCTGCTTACTTCGCCATTCATCTGGCTGAATAAATTAAATGCTTCGCCTTTATAAATTACCAATGGGTCTTTTTGTTCGTAATGCGCCGTTTGCACACTTTGCTTCAGGTCGTCCATGGCGCGCAGATGCTCTTTCCATGCATCGTCAATGAGGAAAAGCGTAACGCTTCTTTCCAGCATGCTGGTTAATTCAGCGCCTGACGATTGCAGGGTTTTATCCAGGTTTACCAATACCTGAATGGCTTTTCTTCCGTCGCTAAACGGCACCGCCACATTTTGTATATGGGCGCCCTGGGTTTCACGTATGTTTTTAAAAACGGGCAACGCCATTTGTGCAAGGTCTTTGCGTTTGCGCTGGTAGCTGGCACCTGCCTCTTCATATAAACGCTGCGCCAGCGTTTGCCCATCGGTTTTTTCAAATTCGTCCTGTGTAATGGAAGTGCTTAAGCCAAGGTTTACAATTGTTTCCAGCTTAAAGCCTTCATAATCGTTGCGCTCTTTAAAGGTAGCCACAAGGCCGTCAGCCACATCATAAAATGCATTATCCAGGTCAAGTGCAAGGCGTTCGCCAAAGAGGGCATGATTGCGTTTGGTATAGATCACCGTGCGCTGTTTATTCATTACATCATCATATTCCAGCAGGCGCTTGCGGATGCCGAAGTTGTTTTCTTCCACTTTCTTTTGCGCCCGCTCAATGCTTTTGGTTACCATGCTGTGCTGAATAACTTCGCCTTCTTTATAGCCGGCAAAATCCATCACTTTGGCAATGCGCTCGCTGCCGAACATGCGCATCAAATCGTCTTCCAGCGATACAAAGAACTGGGAAGAGCCAGGATCGCCCTGGCGGCCTGAACGGCCGCGCAACTGGCGGTCAACACGGCGGCTCTCATGCCTTTCCGTGCCAAGAATAGCCAGGCCGCCTGCCTCTTTTACGCCGGGGCCAAGCTTGATATCCGTGCCACGGCCGGCCATATTGGTGGCGATGGTAACATTGCCGGCAAGGCCGGCTTCCGCCACCACCTGCGCTTCACGCTGGTGCTGTTTCGCATTCAGTACGTTATGCGGAATTTTTTTCTGCTGCAGCATGCGGCCCAGCAATTCACTCACCTCTACCGAAGTAGTGCCCACCAGCACCGGCCTGCCGTTATTGCGCATTTCTTCAATGGCTTCAATAACGGCTTTATATTTTTCACGCTTGGTTTTGTAAACGAGGTCTTCCTGGTCTTTTCTTATACAAAGCACATTGGTTGGAATGCTTACCACATCCAGCTTATAAATATCCCAAAGCTCTGCCGCTTCTGTTTCGGCGGTACCGGTCATGCCGGCGAGCTTGTGGTACATCCTGAAATAGTTTTGCAGGGTAACCGTTGCATACGTTTGGGAAGCGGCTTCAATCTTTACGTTTTCCTTGGCTTCAATTGCCTGGTGCAAACCATCTGAGTACCGGCGGCCTTCCATGATGCGGCCGGTTTGTTCATCTACAATTTTTACTGCGCCATCCAGCACCACGTACTCATCATCTTTCTCAAATAAGGTATATGCTTTTAATAGCTGCTGAATGGTATGAATGCGGTCGGCCTTTGTGGCATACTCATTCAGGATGGCTTCCTTTTTGCGCAGTTTGCTATCCGCATCAAGCGCTGCATCCGCATCAATGGCAGCCAGGTCAACGCCAATATCCGGCAGCACAAAGAAGTTTTGATCTTCACCGGATTTGGTTATAAGCTGGATACCTTTATCGGTTAATTCAACGGAATTGTTCTTTTCATCAATATAGAAATACAATTCTTCATCCACCACACGCATTTCTTTTTGCTGGTCGGCGAGATAATAGTTCTCCGCCTTCTGCATTTTTACGCGAATACCGGGCTCGCTTAAATATTTTATCAGCGCTGAATTTTTGGGCAAACCCCTGAAAGCACGGTATAAAGCAAGGCCACCGCTTTTGGGGTCATCATCGCCGTCGGCCACTTTTTTCCTGGCTTCATTCAGAAACTGGTTAACGGCGCGTTTTTGCACTTCCACCAGTTTTTCAATACGCGGTTTTAATTCAAAGAATTGCTGCGTAGTATCGTCTTTGCCCACGGGGCCGGAAATGATCAGCGGTGTACGGGCGTCATCAATCAGTACACTATCCACCTCGTCCACCATGGCATAATGATGTTTGCGCTGCACCATTTCCTCCGGGGTATGCACCATGTTATCGCGCAGGTAATCAAAGCCAAACTCGTTATTGGTGCCATACGTTATATCAGCAAGGTAAGCGTTGCGGCGGTCGGCAGTATTAGGCTGGTGTTTGTCAATACAATCAACCCGCAAACCGAGCCATTCGAAAATGGTGCCGTTCCATTCGCTGTCGCGTTTGGCGAGGTAGTCGTTCACTGTAACAATGTGCACGCCTTCGCCTGCCAAAGCATTCAAATAGGCCGGCAGGGTTGATACGAGCGTTTTGCCCTCGCCGGTTGCCATTTCGGCAATTTTTCCCTGGTGCAAAACAATACCGCCGATTAGCTGCACATCGTAATGCACCATGTTCCAGGTTACCAGGTTGCCGGCAGCCATCCAGCTATTGCTGTAAACAGCCTGGTCGCCTTCAATCTTAATATATTGCTTTTTAACGCTCAGATCGCGGTCGAGTTGGGTGGCCGTTGAAACGATCTGCGTATTTTCTTTAAACCTTTTTGCCGTTTCTTTTACCACAGCAAAAGCTTCGGGGAGAATATCGCTGAGCGCTTCTTCAATTTTTTTATCCCGGTCTTTTTTCAGGTCATCCACTTCTTTGTACAAGGCATCACGGCTAAGCATATCATCTTCCGGCAAGGCTTCTGCTTCCGCTTTTTTGGCAGCAATGGTATCGTCAATTTCTTTCAAATGCGCCTGTATGCGCTGCCTGAATTCAATGGTTTTGCCACGCAGTTCATCGTTCGTCAGGGCCTGGTACTGAATATAAAAACTGTTTATTTTTTCAACCTGCGGTTCTATCTTCTTTACATCTTTCTCACTCTTATTACCGCCTAAAATCTTATTTAAAAATTTGAGCATATATCAAGTTGGCTGTTTGCAATAAAAAATTTCTTTGTTGTCAAAAACTGTGCGCCGGTTTTTTAAAGTCAAACTGGCAGAATGCAAGGGATGCAAGGTAGTACTTTACAGGCGGCGGCTGAAAACTTAATGGCAGGTTTAACTAAACCATTTTATTAATATTGAAGCAGATACCGAAAATCATACAGCAAAAACTGTTTCAGAAAACTATGGTGTATTTCAAATTTTCGCAGGGGGGTGAGGACACCATAACCGTCAACTTAAGCCCAAAGGGCTTGAATTTGAATAGCCGTGAGCGAAACTCACGGTAAAAATGTCGAAGTTTTTGTTGAACCCGCCGCAGCGGGTTCAATATCAAAACCGTTTCATTTGCCCACCG
>NZ_JASGEX010000066.1:0-30906 GCF_047606085.1 Parafilimonas sp. | reverse complement strand
AAAATATCAGGAAGAGGAAGAACGTAAAGAGGAAAGGGATGGAAAAGATTTTACGCAGATGAACCTTGGAATATAGCCCTTTGGGCTGCTTCTTTAAGCCACCTGCTTTGCAGGTGGTATTTGACTGCTGATAAGAAAATTTTTATTTCCACAGGCCCATATTTGCAGCCGGATATATTACCATTTGCAAGGGATTAACAAAAGCAAAAGGATATTGAAATATCTTTACCGCCAATTTTAAGCCGATGAGGATATTTTTGGCTGCAGTTATATTATGCTGCACTTCTCTTAAAGCCCAGTTGCAACCAGGATATGAAATAAAAACCACTACCGATTTTAAAAACGCGAAATTATATCTTGGTACTTACTATGGCCGAAATAAACGGCTTGCCGATTCTGCCATGTCTAACGCGGATGGCCTGGCTGTTTTTAAAGGCAGCGCAAAACTGCCGCGGGGCATTTATTTTATTGTATCGCCCAAATACGTGATACTTTTTGAATTGCTGATGGATGAAAAACAGCACTTTTCCCTTGCTTACGATTCTGCAAAACCCAATGAGATAAAGTTTACAGGCTCGCCGGACAATGAATTGTTTTCCGGTTATACCGTCTTTCTTTCCAAAGTCTCGCCGGTGCTGAATGCTTTGCAGCAGCAAATGAAAATGGCTAAAACCGCTGCTGATTCTGCCAGCATCTCCAAAGCGCTTGCCGCAAAAGCAGGTGAGCTTACGGCTTTCAGGAATGATGTTATGAAGAATAAACCAGCCAGTTTGCTGGCAAAGCTGCTGGAGGTGGCCAGTGTGCCTGAAAGGCCACAGATGCCAAGGCGCGCCGATGGAACGGCTGACTCGCTTTATCCTTATTATTATGTGAAAGGCCATTACTGGGACAGTGTTGATTTTAATAATGACATGATACTGCATACGCCTTTCTTTGATTCGAAACTGGATGACTACTATAAATATTATGTGTCGCCCAATCCTGATTCCATCATCAGCGAAGTAAACTATATGCTGCTTGCTTCAAGGGGAAATAATGATGTGCATACATATTTGCTTGGAAAATTTACCGATAAATATATTAATCCTGAATACATGGGGCAGGATAAGGTATTTTTGTCTTTATTTGAGAACTATTATTCAAAAGGCGATACGGCCTGGCTGAATGAAAAACAACGCAAATATATTTTCGACAGGGCGTATAGCTTAATGGCTAACCAGATAAATGAACAGGCATCGCCGCTTGAGCTTACCGATACTTCGGGCGGTGCGGTATCATTGTATAATATTAAGGCGCCTTTAACTTTTATTGCGTTTTGGGATCCGCACTGCGGGCATTGCAAAACACAAATACCTAGGCTTGACTCTTTTTATGAGGCAAAATGGAAGAATGAAGGTGTAAAGGTTTTGGCCGTGTGCACAAATGACGGGGTGGTGGATGACTGGAAAAAGTTTATAATTGAAAATAAGCTGAATGAATGGTATCATGGTTACGAAACGCCGCAAAAGAAGGCCGAACTGGCGGCTAATAACCAGCCGGATTACCGGCAGTTGTATGATATATTTCAAACGCCAACTTTCTTCCTGCTGGATGATAACAAAAAAATAATAGCCAAAGGCCTTAGCCTTGAACAATACGATGCATTAATTAACGCTAAACTCAAATCACCACCGGTTTCTCAATAAAGCTGTTATATGAAAGCAATGGCTCTCATAATATTTGCCTGTATTGTTGCAGTAAATATTATCCAGGCGCAAACTTTGTTTACTTATGGCGATCATGCAGTGTCCAAAAACGAATTTTTAGAAGCGTATAATAAAAATGCCGATCCTTCCGGCAACAGGCAGGAGAAATTGAAAGCATACCTTGACCAGTACATCAATTTCAGGTTAAAATTACAGGCGGCTTATGATGAAAAGCTGGATACTAATGAAGAATTAAAAGCTGAAATGAAAAACTTTAAATCCCAACTGGCAGATAATTTTATTAATAAGCAGGCTAATCTGGCCGGCCTGATGCAGGAAGCATTTTTACGCGGGCAGAAAGATATTTTGGCACAGCAGGTTTTTGTTCGGTTTGAAGGCAATGATACCGGCGCTGCATACAAACAAATTTCCCAGGCGCTTAAGGAACTAAAGGCCGGAAAAGATTTTGAAAAAATTTCTGTTCAGTATTCCAACGTTCAGGCCGTGAAAGATGTCATAGGAAATATTGGCTACATAACAGTGTTCACCTTGCCTTATTCAATCGAAAATATCATCTATAACCTCAAACCAGGCAATTTTTCTGAAATATACAGGTCAGGGCAAGGCTATCATATTTTTAAAAATGCCGGCGAACGGCCTGCTGCGGGAAGGAGAAAAATCCAGCAATTGTTATTTGCGACGCCTTCCCTTTATTCCGTAGAACAACTGAACAGGGTAAAAAAACAGGCAGATTCTGTTTACAGTATTTTACAAAATGGCGCTTCCTTTACCTCTTTCCTGCCTTTATATGGCCATAATTATGATGAAGAGGCCGACAATGCAATTGAAGTGGGAACGGGAAATTACAGCAATGATTTTGAAAAAGAAGTTTTTGACCTGAAAGCTGCCGGCGATATTTCAAGGCCGTTTAAAACGGCGTATGGTTATAATATTATAAAACTTTTAGAAATATTACCGGTGCCTTCCAATGAAGGCAATGCCACCTATGAAGCATATCTGCAAACACAGATGCAAAACTCGGGGAGGCTTGATGCTGCCAAAAACAAACTTGTGGAAACATGGTTAAGCACTACCGGGTTTAAGAAAAATGATTATGAAGAGGCGGCGTTGTGGGCATATACGGACAGTGCTTTAAAAAATAACGGCAAACTATTTGTTTCACATAAAATCATAAGACCGGAGATGGTGCTGTTTCAATTTGCCGGTAAAAAAATTACAGTTAAAGATTGGATCGGTTACCTGAAATCAAAAAATATATCAGGGATAAAAGCGTTAGGTTATGGCAGGCAAATGGACGATTTTATTCGGGAAAGCTGCAGCGAATATTACCGGAAGCATATTGAAGATTTTGACTCCTCTGTACCAAAACAGTTAAAAGAATTTAATGAAGCCAATATGCTGTTTTACATAATGGATAAAAACGTATGGAGCAAGGCATCGCGGGATTCAGCTGGTTTAAAGAATTGTTATGTATTGCATAAGGACAATTATATGTGGAAGCAAAGCGTTATAGCGCTTGTGATATCGGCGCCGGAGAAAAATATAGCAAAATCAATAGCTTCCAAAATAAAAAGCAGTCCCAGCCAGTGGCGCAATATAGCGGCCGCTTATGGCAATGGTATATACGCAGACAGTAGCCGTTTTAATATTAATGAACTGCCTGTAAAAACCCATATTGAATATGAAAATGGTTTTCAAACAATGCCGGAAAGTAATGACGAAGGGAACGTTTATACGTTTATTCACGTATTAAGCTACAACCGCGAGCCCGAACAAAAGAGTTTTGAAGAAGCCAGGGGCGCCGTAATAAACGACTATCAGGAAGAAATTGAAAAAAGCTGGATAAAAAGCCTGAAGAGCATATACCCGGTACGGGTACATGAAAATACATTTAAAATGCTGCATTAAATATTTTATTTAACAAATGTTTGTTGAAAACATGAAAAGTATTCACAATAAACGTGCAAACTGCCGCTGCTGCCGCTTGGCTGATGTTAACTTTATGTCCGGACTAAAAAAGTATAAAACCCCTCAAACCAATAAATAATTCTTTCATGCTACAAGTGATTATTGGAACTCTGATAGGATATGTTATAACCTTTTTTCTGCTGCCTTTGGTTATCAGATTTGCTAACGATAAGAATCTTTACGACATCCCTGACGAACGAAAAAAACATAATCATGGCGTTTCCTCACTGGGAGGTATTGCCATATTCTCCGGCCTTACCATGAGCCTGCTCCTGGTATCTGATTTTAATAAAGACCATCTCGACTTTCAATATTTCATTGCCGCTTTTTTCATCATTTTCACTATAGGGGTCATTGATGATATTTTTGTATTAAAAGCCTGGAAAAAATTTTTAGGACAGTTTATTGTTGCTGCCATGCTTGCCTTAAAAGCGGGTGTATTGGTTACAAATCTGCATGGTTTCCTTGGGTTGCACGAATTAAGTTATAAGGCAAGCCTTTCTATAAGCTTCTTTGCTATTTTATTGGTTATAAATTCCTTTAACCTGATTGACGGGATTGACGGCCTTGCTGGTTCCATCGGGTTTGTTGCCTGCCTGTTATTAGGCGTATTCTTTTTAATAAACGATGTAACATCCTATGCAATACTCGCGTTTGCCATGTGCGGTGCCCTGCTTGGTTTTTTAATGTATAATTTCCCCCCCGCAAAGATTTTCATGGGCGATTCCGGATCCACTTTAATCGGGCTAATAACAGCTATCCTTGCAATAAAGTTTGTTGAAAACGAACCGATACAATCTGCATTTTCAAATCAGTCAACACCGGTAATAGCATTTGGCATTTTGCTTATACCGTTAATGGACGTATTGCGCGTTTTTACATTGCGGATACACAAAAAGCAATCTCCTTTGGTTCCCGACAGGAATCATTTGCACCATCTTTTGCAAGACAAAGGTTTATCACATGCTGAGGTTACCTGTACGTTGTTACTATGTCAATTTCTTTTTGCCGGGCTAACTTTTCTTTTACAAAACATTAATCTCAATATAGTTCTGGCAATACAGTTTGCTGCTTATTTCACACTGGTATATATGGTAGATAAATATATGCCTGTACGCAAAAAAATGCATATTGTACCTGCTAAAGCTACAAATACCAATTCAAAGAGTACCAAGGTGTATCATATTTACCCGGTTACCGAGAAAGTTTCTGCGGGAGAAGATTCCTGATTTTTTTTGAATGCTTAGATTTGCGCTTCTAAAATTATAATGTTATGGATCCGGAAGAACTGGAACTGGTTATGGATGATGCTGAATTATCTATGAAGAAAGCGATTAATCACCTGGAAGTTGAATTAACAAAGATCCGCGCCGGCAAAGCAAACCCTGGTATGGTTGATGGTATTTTTGTTGAATATTACGGGAGCCCTACACCTGTTGCGCAGGTAGCAAACATCTCCATACTCGATGCAAGAACAATAAGCATTCAGCCCTGGGAGAAAAATATGCTGCAGGCAATTGAAAGAGCAATACTGCAGGCGAACATTGGCATAACACCGCAAAACGATGGTAACCAGATACGGCTTTTTCTACCGCCTTTAACTGAGGAAAGGCGTAAAGAGCTTTTTAAAAAGGCAAGCGCTGAAGGAGAACAGTCAAAAGTTGCCATAAGAAATATAAGAAGGGATGCAATTGAAGAAATAAAACGCCTTCAGAAAGATGGGCTGAGCAAAGATGCAGCAAGCGATGCAGAGGAATCTGTTCAGCAAACAACAAACAGGTTTATTGCGCTTGTTGACAAGCATCTTGCTGCAAAGGAAAAAGAAATGATGGCTGTATAAAGGTTTTCATTATACAATATTCAAGGGTTTCAATTGCTGAAACCCTTTATTTTTTAAATTGATGTTATGGATAATGCTTCCGTAAACGATAAGAAAATATGTACACTTAACTGCAATGGTAAATTACTTGTTATTGATAAGCCTGCAGTAATGGGCATCATCAATATTACCCCGGATTCATTTTATGCAAAAAGCCGTAAGCGAACAGAAGATGAAATTCTGGCAACCGTTTCAGAAATGATGGCGGAAGGCGCAGCCATCCTGGATGTTGGGGGGCAAAGCACCCGGCCCGGAAGCGCCAGGCTATCGGCAGGCGAAGAAGATAGCAGGATTTTGCCTGCGATTGAATTAATCTATAAAAATTTCCCGGAAGCAATCATCTCTGCTGACACCTATCATGCTTCTGTAGCAAAAAATGTTATTAAAGCCGGCGCTTCAATTATTAATGATATAAGTGGCGGCATGATGGATGATGAAATGCTGTCAACTGTAGGAAAATTTCCGGTGCCATATATCTGCATGCATATACAGGGCAGGCCAGAAACCATGCAGGTAAACCCTGCTTATGAAGATGTGGTGCAGGAAGTGCTTGACTTTTTTATTTTTCAAACAGAACGGTGCCGGCAACATAATATTAAAGATGTGGTTATTGATCCCGGCTTTGGTTTTGGAAAAACCATCCGTCACAATTTACAGCTATTGAAAAACCTTTCTGTTTTTAAGATGCTTGATAAGCCTGTGCTCGTTGGCCTTTCCAGGAAGGGAACCGTTTATAAAACGCTGAATGTAACTGCAGAAGAAGCTTTAAATGGAACAACTGCATTAAATATGATAGCCCTGCTAAACGGCGCCTCTATATTGCGTGTGCATGATGCAAAAGAAGCCGCAGAAGTTATAAAATTATTGGAAGCATACAATACTGCCTAAGCGCTATTAGAGAAAAGCGTTTAGGCAACCTTCAATTTATTCAGCTTGCTTTTTTCAAACTTGGTAGAAGCATAATCGAGCGTTACATGCAACTCTTTTTTATTGCTGCCCGGCAGTTCAAACATGGCATCGGTGAGTATTTGTTCGCAAATGCTTCTTAAACCCCTGGCTCCCAGTTTAAATTCAAGCGCTTTTTGCACCATAAACGCAAGCGCACTGTCATCAACAGTAAGCTTTATGCCCTCCATTTCAAATAACCTGGTGTATTGTTTTACCAGGCTGTTTTTGGGTTCCGTAAGAATAGCGCGCAGCGTTTCTGCGTCAAGCGGATTGAGGTAAGTTATTATAGGTAAACGGCCCAGCAGTTCAGGTATTAAACCAAAAGAACGTATATCCTGTGCATTTACAAATTGCAGTAAATTTTTGCGCTGGCTTTCCTGCTCGTCTTTATTTACATTAAACCCGATGGCATTTGTATTAATGCGGCGTGCAATTATTTTATCAACGCCGTCAAAAGCGCCGCCACAAATGAATAAGATATTGGTGGTGTTTACTTTAATCATTTTTTGCTCGGGGTGTTTTCTTCCTCCCTGCGGCGGCACGAGCACTTCTGTGCCTTCCAGCATTTTCAATAAACCCTGCTGCACGCCTTCTCCGCTTACATCGCGTGTTATGGAAGGGTTATCGCCTTTTCTTGCTATTTTATCAATCTCATCAATAAAAACGATGCCTTTTTCTGCAGCGGCTACATCATAGTTGCATGCCTGCAGTAAACGGGTAAGCATGCTTTCCACGTCTTCACCCACATAACCGGCTTCTGTAAATACAGTGGCATCAACTATGGCAAAAGGTACATTTAAGAGTTTGGCAATTGTTTTGGCCAGCAGGGTTTTACCGGTGCCGGTTTCGCCCACCATGATAATATTGCTTTTTTCAATTTCAACGTCATCCTGCTGCTGTTTGCGTGTAATTCTTTTATAATGATTATAAACTGCTACCGATAATATCTTCTTGGCATCATCCTGACCTATTACATATTGATCGAGATAATTCTTTATTTCTACCGGCTTGCGGATATTGAATTTATACTGGGTGGTGCGGGTTTCATCCCTCACCTGTAATTCCTGCATGATAATTTCCTGTGCATGCTCAATACAGTTCTCGCAAATATGCCCTTCCTGGCCGGCAATAAGAATTTTTACCTCATCACGGCTGCGGCCACAAAAAGAACAATGCAGATTTGACTGTTTTGCCATCGTAATAAAAATAAATTGAGTAAAAAAGAAAGCAAAGGTAAAACGTATTTATTAAACCTTTACCTTATAATATCCTAATAATTAGCTTATAATTTCTCAACTACTTCATCTGCAATACCATATTCAACTGCCTCTTTGGCATCCATCCAGTAGTCGCGGTCAAAATCTTTCATAATTCTTTCGAACGATTTACCTGTATTCTTCGACAGGATATGTGCGCTTATTTCTTTGGTGCGCTGCATTTGCTTTGCATGAATTTCAATATCGGCGCTTGTTGCCTGGAAATATCCGCCAATGCTTGGCTGGTGTATCATTACCTCGCCGTGAGGGTAAATATATCTTTTTCCCTTTACGCCGCCGCTTAACAAAATAGAACCCATGCTGGCTGCAAGGCCCATGCAAATAGTGCTTACCGGCGATTGTATCATTTGCATGGTATCGTATATAACCATGCCGCTTGTAACCACGCCGCCCGGGCTGTTAATATAAAATTTTATTTCTTTGCCCGGTTTGTCAGCATCAAGCAAAAGCAGTTTGCTTACAACATCGCGGGCAGATTTATCTTCCACCGGTCCCCATAAATAAACGGCCCTGTTTTTTAAAAACAGTTGCTCCATTTTCTTCATGAGGTAAGAAGATTGTTCCGGTTTTTCTTCTTTCTGCGGTTCATCATCGTCTTCATTCAATCTTAACGGGCTGATATATTTCAGGTCAATCATATTATTTCGTTTGAATTATAGTTAAGTAATGTGAGGTTAACTTTTTTGTTAAACTATTTCTTTTCTTTCCTGGGGTTGGTAACCAATACTTCATCTACTACGCCATACGCCTTGCTTTCTTCTGCTGTCATCCAGAAATCGCGGTCGCAGTCTTCCTCTACCCTGCTAATATCTTTGTCTGTATGGTGGGCGATAATAGCATATAATTCATGCTTTATTTTGCTTATTTCTTTTGCGGTAATTGCAATATCGGTGGCCTGCCCGCCAATGGAGCCAAACGGCTGGTGAAGCATAATGCGGCTGTGTTTCAGGGCGCTGCGTTTGCCCTTTACGCCTGCGCACATTAAAATAGCGCCCATGCTGGCTGCCATGCCTGTACAAATGGTAGAAACATCGGGGCTTACAAACTGCATGGTATCATAAATGCCAAGGCCGGCATATACACTGCCGCCGGGGCTGTTTATATACATCTGAATATCTCTTGTGCGGTCTGTGCTGTCGAGGAATAATAACTGAGCGGTAACAATATTGGCAACATAGTCATCAATGGGCTCACCCAAAAATATGATGCGGTCCATCATAAGACGGCTGAAAACGTCCATGCTGGCCACATTCAGCGGGCGTTCCTCAATTATATATGGAGTGAGATTGGTAATGGTATGTTGCTTAAATCCATGAATTGTGTTTGAGCTTATTCCCCTGTGCTTAACGGCATATTTTTCAAATTCCTTTCCAAAATCCATAATCATTGTTTTAAAGCGTTGAAGATAATTAGAAACGTTGTTTAACCAAATTCTGTGCAAAAGAAAAATTGAGACAAAAGGACAGGTTTTGATACGGTTAGGATCAAAAAAAATCTATATCCGCTTTACAGCAGGCATAACCTTTTTAATGCTGAAATATCTTCTTTACAAACTGCACATGCGCAAAAAGAAAAAACACGCGTAGTGGCAGTGGAAAATGAATGGGACAATATTTCCTGCTACAATAAAAACCGGATGATTATCTTGCTGAACCTGCTAACTGAGATTGACCATCAATCGCCATAAATTATATTTGTGCAAAACAGTGTAATGGAAAGTAAGAAAGTAAGCGAAAGCATAACAGTAATGAATGAACTGGTGTTACCGAATGACACCAATGTTTTCGGGAATTTAATGGGTGGAAGGCTGATGTACTGGATGGATATTGCCGCCGCTATGACGGCCAGCAAGCATTGCAATGCGCCCTGCATGACGGCCAGCGTGGATAATATCAGTTTTAAAAACCCCATTAAACTGGCCAATGTGGTACATATTGAAGCAAACATTACCCGGGCATTTCATACGTCAATGGAAATACATTTAAGAGTTTGGGGAGAAGATAATTTGCATCAATACCGCTATGAGAGCAATGAGGCTTATTTTACTTTTGTCGCCCTCGACCCTAACAATAAACCGAGGCTGGTGCCAGCCGTAGTGCCGGAAACAGAACAGGAAAAAGCCTTATACGATGGCGCTTTGAGGAGAAGGCAGCTTCGCCTGATTTTAAGCGGTAAAATGAAACCGAATGATGCCAATGAATTAAGGGCTTTTTTAAACAGCTAATTCACCAGCGTGCCTACATGCAGGCCTTCTATAATTTTTAAGAGATTGCCGGGCTTATTCATATCAAAAACCACAATAGGCAGATTGTTTTCCATGCAAAGCGTAAATGCCGTCATGTCCATCACTTTCAGATTCTTTGAAATACATTCCTGGTAAGTAATGGTTTCATATTTGGTGGCAGTGATATCTTTTTCAGGATCGGCGGTATAAATACCATCAACGCGGGTGCCTTTTAAAATAACATCGGCTTTAATTTCCAGTGCCCTTAAAGAACCGGCTGTGTCAGTAGTAAAATAAGGATTGCCCGTACCGGCTGCAAAAATCACCACGCGCCCTTTTTCAAGATGGCGTATAGCGCGGCGGCGTATATACGGTTCTGCCACCTGTTCCATTTTTATAGCGCTCATCAGGCGTGTGTCCACGCCAATGCGCTCCAGCATGGCCTGTATGGCCATGCCGTTAATGCTTGTGGCCAGCATGCCCATATAATCGCCATGCGCCCGTTCAATGCCTGTTTCAATTTCGTTGGCGCCGCGATAAATATTGCCGCCGCCAATTACAAGCGCCACCTGCACGCCAGAATCAGTTATCGTTTTAATATCGTTTGCGTATTGCTCAATTATTGCTGCGTTAAAAGGCTCAAAGCCATCACTGCTGTTACCCATTAAAGATTCTCCGGAAAGTTTCAGTACTATTCTTTTGTATCTTGTTAGCATGCGGTTACTTAAGATTTGATTATGAATGGCTGCAAATTAAATGAAAAGTCAAATAGAAAAATCCTGTTTGCCAGCCGATAGAAAAATTCAAAAAAACAATCGGCCATTTTTTACTTTTGAAATTATTGCTGTATGAAAGAAACACTGCACGATAGTAATTACCTGCATTTAGATAAAATACTGGAAAGCCGGCAGCCTGAAAGTTTTAAAAAAGGTAATTACCCTGCACATGATGAAATGCTTTTCCTTATTATTCACCAGGCGTATGAGTTATGATTTAAGCAAATTTTATTCGTACTTGATTATGTGTTAAAAGTTTTTAATAAAGAAACCATCAACGATAATGCGGAAGACCTTAACCTCGTATTGCATCGTTTAAGGCGCATAATAAAGATCCTTGAACTGCTTAACCAGCAGGTGGGCATACTGGATGCGATGATGCCGCTTGGTTTTTTAGAGCTCAGGAATTTACTCACGCCTTCTTCGGGCTTTCAGAGCGCACAATTCCGGCTGATAGAATCTGTGCTGGGCCTGCAGTTGGAAAGCCGTCATCAGAAAGCATATTATAAGCGGGTGAATGAAGGCGGTTTTACGCAGGAAGATTATAACCGCATTACGGCAAAAGAACAGCAGCAAAACCTTTTGCAGCTCATTAATTGCTGGCTTGACAGAATGCCTTTCTTTGAGGAACTGTTCTGGCAAAATTATGCTTTCATCACAAAACAAGATACAGCCGGCCATGTGTTTTGGAACGATTACAGGCATATTTATAAAACCGGATTAACACAAAGGGAAGCCAATAAAATTATTGACTTTGATTATGTTTTCTTTGGTAAACTGCCTCCGGAAATTTCAACAGAGGCGCTGGCTAACCTGAGAAGCAATTTCTCTTCTCCCGCTTTACGGGCTGCTTTGTTTATAATGCTGTACAGGGATTTCCCCGTATTTCAAACATCTTACCAAATACTGGATGCTTTAATTGAGATTGATCATTTAATGAGCAACTGGCGGCATAAACATTTTATAATAGTGCGGCGCATGATCGGCATGCGTGTAGGCACGGGCAATACATCCGGCGCAGGCTACCTGGAAGGCGCATTGAACAAACATTATGTTTATAAAGATATTGCCGGTCTTTCCACTTATTTGGTTGAAAGAAGAAACCTGCCAAAGCTCCCCGAAGAAATAATAAGGCATTTAAGTTTTAATGTATAGTTTTTTTCGCCCTTATAATTTCCCTTTTTCCGGGCGGCCCTTTTAATTTTTCTATGGTAAAGCCTGCCGCTTTCATAGCTCTTTGTACAGCACCTTTGCTGCAATAGGTTATTAAAATGCCGTGGGTATGCAGCATGCCAAACATCTTTTTAAAAACAACTTCTGTCCATAATTCCGGCTGGGCGTTGGGGTCGAAAGCGTCAAAGAAAATGATGTGGAATTTTTTTGTTGTATGGAATGCCTGTATATCAATATTTGTTTTTTCAAAGGAAAAATATTCATTCAAAACGGTAAACGTATTCCAGGCCGCATTATGAATGGCTGATAAATGCATGTTATGGCCTTCCATAAAACTATCGTAGTTTAAGCTGTTTGCTTCCGCCGTTGTGAGCGGATATAACTCAACAGCGCAGTATATGATTTTTTGCCTTAATAAGGTTGCTTCCTTCCATGCAAGCAAGGCATTTAAACCTGTGCCCAGTCCCATCTCGAAAACATAAACAGGTTTATTTTGAGGCAAGCTGTTTATGCAATGCCTCAGCCCGCATTTCATAAAAATATGCATGCTTTCCTGCAGGGCGCCATGTATGCTGTGGTAAGCAATATTTTTTGAAGGAATGGCAATGGTATGGGAGCCGTCTTGTGTTATTTGTATTATTCTTTTATCATTCACAATATAAAAATATCTTGGAAGCTGTTTAAAAATTTAATTCTTTAAAGCGGTTTAGCAATTTTTCGCACAGAGCAAAGGCGTTAACAGAGAAATTATATTGCCTCTGTTGTCTCCGGTGCGAAAAATTTAAACAGCTTCTTACAAAGATTGCGATCCCTGTTAATTTTATCATTGGCTCAAACCCGATTTAGATTGTAATTTTGCCTGCTTTAATTTTTTACTTAATTCAATAATTATTTTCTCCAGAATGTCTGCCGTGATCAGTAATGAAAGAAAAAGGATACACCCGCATAAGTTCACCCTTTGGGTAGCTATGGGAAGTATTGTAATGATGTTTGCCGGGTTAACCAGCGCATATATTGTACGTAAATCTGCCGCCAACTGGCTGGAGTTTCAATTGCCTGCTGTATTCTGGGCTTCTACCCTGGTTATATTATTTAGCAGTGTAACCATTCATCTTGCGCTTAAATCGTTTAAAGCAAGGAAAATGCAACGTTACCGTGCGCTTATAACCCTTACTGCCATTTTAGGTATTTTGTTTGCCGTTCTGCAATATTTTGGCTTTTCTTACCTGTTAAGCCATGGCGTAAAAATTTTCGGCACCGGCAGCAATCCTTCTGCATCTTTCCTCGGTGTAATCGTTGGCCTGCATGCATTGCATGTACTGGGCGGCGTAGTTGCCCTGCTTGTAATTTTCTTAAGAGCATACAGCCTGCGAACGAAAAACTATAATGCCACCGCTATTGAAATTGTAAGCACTTACTGGCATTTTGTGGATATACTCTGGATATACCTTTTTATTTTCTTAAAATGGTTTTAAGAAAAAATAGTAACGATTTCGTTTTTTAATTCGTAGCCAATACCTTTGCCGCTATACAAGTTTTAAATACACATGAACACAACTGTTACAACTACCGGACTTTGGAAGGGGGGGAGAAGCCCTTTTAATGTTGAGTACGGCAAACTGATGATGTGGTATTTTTTAATGAGCGATGCTTTTACATTCGGGGCATTTCTTATTGCTTATGGTACTACACGTTTTGCCACCAACGGCTGGCCTGATCCCAACCAGGTTTTTCGTTCCTATCCTTTGGGCGGAGATACGCATGCCCCGCTTGTTTTTGTAAGTATAATGACTTTTATCCTCATCATCAGTTCCGTTACAATGGTGCTTGCCGTGCATGAAGGGCATAACATGAACAGGAAAGGTGTAGCAAAATATATGATACTTACCATATTGGGTGGCCTTGCCTTTTTGGGTTGCCAGGCATGGGAGTGGACACACCTTTACCATGAAGGTGCATGGTGGGGAAGAAATCCTTTTCCAAATGCTGATGGCACTGTAAGTACAACCAACTTTACCAACTTTTTCTTTACCATAACAGGATTTCACGGCTTTCACGTATTTTCCGGCGTGGTAATAAATTGTATTATGCTTACCATGGTTTTACGTGGCGTATTCGACAGGCGCGGCCATTACCTTATGATTGAAAAGGCCGGCTTGTACTGGCATTTTGTTGACCTTGTTTGGGTATTTGTATTCACTTGCTTTTATCTTATTTAATCATCAATAACTACATACACTAATGGATCACACTTTAGAGTCTCTGGAACACGAACGTCATGCCGGCGGTGGTACAAAAGAAATATGGAAAGTTACACTTTATCTTTCTGTGCTTACCGTTATTGAGCTCATGCTGGGTTTTTCAATGATAGGCATGGATGAAGCAAGTTTAAAGCGCCATCTTATAAAGGGTGTAATTGTTGTATTAATGATCTGGAAAGCATTTTACATTGTTGGTTATTTCATGCACCTTAAACATGAGCTGCGCAACATGATTATGACCATAGTGGTACCGTTGTTTTTATTTGTATGGTTTATTATAGCTTTTCTTACAGACGGCAACTCATTTAAAAACGATAAGAATAAATGGGATTCTGATCATCTTGAACGCAGCAAAGAAAAAATGCCTGTGCAGGAAGAAGGCACACACCACCTCGAATAAAATTTTGTGAAACGCATTATATTAATAAAATACCATCGCACCTTTGCGGTGGTTTTTTATTTCAGCTTTTGCTGAGTAATTTTTTGCAGATGAATAAAAAGGCCTTACTCGCATTATCCATAGCAGTTTTAATTCCGCTGGTTAGTTATTTCTGGGTTAAACAGGCAAGCGATAAAGCTACTGCAATACCCCATCATTATTTACCGGATACGGTAATAAGCCATATAGAAAAGGGCCGGATGACAGATGATACAGTATGGCACCGTGTGGCCAATTTTCACCTGGTAAACCAATTGGGCGATACTGTAAGTTTATATGATTTGCAGGGAAAGCTTATCGTGATGGATTTTTTCTTTACTTCATGCGGCTCCGTATGCCCGCAGCTTACCGGCAATATGCTGAAGATGCAGCAGTCTTTTGCAAAAGGAGGCGATGTTATGTCTGCCCCGGATTCATCTATTGTGCAGTTTATTTCATTCAGCATAGACCCGGAAACAGATTCTGCCGCAAGATTAAAGAACTATGCAGACTATTACGGTATTGATCCCGGTAACTGGTGGCTTTTAACCGGCGACCGCAATACAATTTATAATTATGCATTTGAACAGTTAAAAGTTGATAAATTTGATACAGTTCCCATCAATCCGGATTTTGTACATACCACAAGATTTGTGCTGATAGACAAAAACTTTAATGTGCGCGGATATTATAACGGGCTTGATTCATCTTCGCTTGATAAACTCTCAAAAGATATTGGTTTATTGATGGTAGCGGTTGATGATAACCCGCAAAAGCTTCCTTTCGATCCTGTGCTTATGGCTATATTTTTTGCCATTACTGTTGTTGTAACTATTGTAGTAATACGTTTAATATTCCGTAAAAAAAATGCAAATGAATCCACTGCTTCATCCGGCAATGCAAAAGAATGACAAGAAAGCAACCTGGCTAATTATCATATTTTCTTTTGTGGTATTTGCTGCCGTTAGCTTTTTAACCAAAATAAAAATTAATGTTGACTTAGGTTTTAACGTGCACATTTTTGCGTTGGCCAATGCCATTATAAATTCCATCATTGCTATATTGCTTTTGCTGGCCCTGGCGGCTGTAAAACAAAAGAATTATGTATTGCATAAACAGCTTATGATGACAGCGCTTATACTCTCAATTGTGTTTTTGGTTTCTTATATAGCACATCATTTACTGGCCGGCGAAGCTGTGTATGGCGATGCTGACCATGATGGCGTTTTAAGCGATGCTGAAAAAGCACTGGTAAGCGGTTCAAGGCCTTACTATCTTGTTATCTTACTAACGCATATTTTCCTGGCAGGCATTATTTTACCTTTCATTCTGTTTACGGCTTACCGTGCACTGATAGCAGAGTATCCCAAACATAAGAAACTTGCCCGCATTACCTGGCCCTTATGGTTTTATGTGGCCGTTACCGGACCGGTTGTTTATTGGATGATACACCCGTACTACAGGTAGCGCCATGCGTGTTCGAACCTTAAAAAATCCCGCGGAAGAATAAAATTATTATAGAAAGGTGAGTGTATCAGGCAAGAAAGCCCGGCAGGAGTGTTATGCCATTGATTATGCATCGTTGTATAGAAGAATATAAGCTTGTTCACCTGAATGAGCTACGCTATCTGCGAAAAAAACATCCGTAAATCAGTTTACGAAATAGAGAAATTAATGCCTGCATACAAACAATCTTATTCACAGTCTGCTATTTTCGTTGTATGAATTTTGAAATAATAAAAACCGTTATAAAAAACAGGCGCAGTTACAAGCCGATGCTGATGAATGGAAAGAAGATTGATGACGATATTATCAATAATTTATTGGAACTGGCTGACTGGGCGCCCACGCATGCGCACACAGAACCGTGGCGTTTTGTTGTGTTTGCAAACGAGGCTGTTCAGCAATTTTGTAATGACCATGCGGCATTATACAAAGCCAATGCGCCTGCTGAAAAATTTGAAACAGCGAAGTATGAAAAAATACGGCACAACGGCGATCACTGTTCTCACATAATTGCTGTGTATATGAAGCGCGGCGCAAACCCGAAAATTACAGTTATTGAAGAAATATGTGCGGTGGCCGCTGCCGTGCAAAACCTGCTTTTAGGCGCTGCTTCTTTAAACATAGCTGCATTGTGGAGCACAGGCGGCCTTACTTTTCACAGCGCCATGAAAAATTATCTTGGCCTGCGCGAAGAAGACCAGATGATCGGCCTCATATATCTTGGTTATGCCGATAAAGCTATAAAAGAAGGCAGCCGCATTATTCCTTTAAATGAAAAAGTTGACCGGAGAGGTTAACAGCTTTATTCAGACAGCAGGTCTGAGAGGTGCAGCAGTTCATTGCGTTTATACATGCTGGCCGGTTCATCAAAACACCTTGCTAATTCTTCCAGCAGAACCTGTATAACACGAATGGCATTCATGGGCTTGAAATAAGCAGGCACAGGCGGCACATTAATGCGTTTGAAGTAATTCTCCACATCTTTATGTGTAAAAGGCTGGCCGGTGGTAGCGTCCACATAAAAATGTATTTTCTTTTGGGGATTGCCATTATAAGTGCCGGCTTCATAATCTTCATTAAAAAAGGCGAGCACAAACTGCCGGGGAATATTAATTGCTTTTACAGGAATTGCAAGCAGTTCTGCCAGTACGAGGTATAATATGCCGTTGGAAAGCGTATTGCCTTTTCGTGTTTGCAAAACCTTGTGCATAAAAAAATCGTCAGGGTTTTTATAGCCGATCTCGGTGCCCTTCAGGTTATAATAATTATAAACAATGCTTGAAATTACATTAGCCTGTTCCAGCGGTGTAAGAAAACTGTTTAATTCAAGCCACACATTGCGCCGTATCTTTTCTATCTCCTGTATCACCGGCGAGGTTTGAATATCGGGATACTGAAAACGCGCCACCAGCAATGCCCCGAAAAGGAGATCATGATAAGCGCTGTCGCGCCATTCGGTCAAATCGTTTACAAGGTCTGTATAATGCAGTTTGTGAATAATCATCTCAATGCGTTCCTGCACGGCCTCGCTCACGGTGTGCTCCCAAAGGTTTTCCAGATTGGGTATAATGCCCTTGCCATAATGCACAATGCGGGTGCTTACCGAAGAAAAAACCTCTTCATCAGGATCATCAATCAGCGTGAGCAAAGCAGATATTTCGGAATTTGGATACATAGAATAATATACGCCGATACAAACTAAATTATTTTCTGAAATAACGGAATAATAATTTATTCAGTTGATGTGAATAGCTTAAACTTACGAGCACACGTTTCATTTAAATCTCATTCTTTTGCTTTTGCGCAGTATAACTAAACGGATATTTCACCTGCACGAATATTCCGCTTGCAGGCAAATAAAAAACATTAACTTTCTCTGCTTAAAACTAACTTTTCTTATGACAGCAAACAGGAGAAATTTTATACGCCAGGCAGGATTGATGGCCGGCGCTTTTTCAATGAACAGCTTATTTAACAACTTGTATGCATCGGCTATAAAAAAAGCCAATTATACAGTGCAATTTCTGCCGGCAAACGAAGTGGCCCACGATGAAGATTACTGGCGCACCATACAGCAGGCTTATACGGTTGGTGCCAACATTATTAATTTAAACAATGGCGGTGTAAGCCCGGCGCCTAAAGTGGTGCAGGATGCGCTTGAAAAGTATAATGGCGTATGCAACCTCGGCCCTTCTTATTTTATGTGGCGCATACTCGACCAGGGCCGCGAGCCACTGCGGGAAAAGCTGGCCGCATTAGCCGGCTGCAGCCCGGAAGAAATAGCCATTAACCGCAATACAACAGAAGCATTAACCACTATTATTCACGGGCTGGATTTAAAACCCGGTGATGAAGTTATTGGTACAAAGCTGGATTACCCAAATATGATCAATGCCTGGAAACAAAGGCAGGCAAGGGAGGGAATTGTGTATAAACAGATTAGTCTTAACCATCCGGTAGAAGATGACAATATTATTGTAGAAGCCTATTCAAGAGCAATAACGCCTAAAACAAAGATCATCCATATTACGCATATTATAAACTGGGTGGGGCAGATAATGCCTGTAAGAAAAATTGCAGATATGGCGCACAGCAAAGGCATTGAAGTGGTTTGCGATAGCGCGCATAGTTTTGGCCTGCTTAATTTTAAGATCCCCGATCTTGGCTGTGATTACCTTGGTACCAGCCTGCATAAATTTTTAAGTGCGCCTATTGGCAGTGGCATGATGTGGATAAAGAAAGATAAGATTAAAAAGATATGGCCGCTTATGTGCAATGATAACCCTAACAGCGATAACATAAGAAAGTTTGAAACAATAGGCACACGCAGTTTTGCTATTGAGCAGGCTATTGGCGAAGCGCTTAATTTTCATAATGCCATAGGCCCGGCGCGCAAGGAAGACCGCATTCGTTACCTGAAAAATTATTGGGCAACCAAAGTGAAAGATATCCCGGGCGTGCGCCTGCATACATCGTTGCAGGATGCGTATTCCTGTGCCATTGGCGGCGTTAGCATTGACGGGCTGAGCCCCGGCGACTTCAATAATCTGCTGTTTGATAATTATAAAATTCACGCAGTTGGCATAGTTTGGGAAAATGTAAGCTGTGTTCGCATAACACCGCATGTATATACGCCCACCAGCGACTTGGACAAACTGGTAACGGCTATTGCAGACATTGCAGCAAAGGCAAAAAAATCAACATAAGTTTTATCGTTTATCCTTTATCTTCACCGCTCACATTAGGGGGTGCCTTCCCGGTTAGCCGGGATAATTACAGGCTGAGATCATACCCATTGAACCTGATACGGGTAATGCCGGCGCAGGGATTAAGATCGTCTGTTATAGTATTGCATTCCTGTGTAACAATAACAGATGTATGCGTATGCACGATTGGATTTACGTTTTCTGGCAACAGGTAAAACAAACAGGCTGGCTCGAATGGCTGGGCGTTAGCTTTGGTGTGGCGGAAGTATTGTTTGCAAAAGCCAATAAATTATGGCTCTATCCCACCGGTATTATTTCTGTGGTAATTACCATCTGTCTTTTTTATACGGCCGGCTTATATGCCGAAAGCGCCTTAAACATTTATTATCTCATCATGAGCATCTGGGGCTGGTGGTTATGGATTCACAGAAGCAATAAACCGCCGCTGCCCATTACAAAGTCAAATGCAAAGGATAGGAAAATAACGGCTGTTATTGTTGTAGTATCTTTTATATTACTATACTTCGTACTAAAAAATTTTACTGATTCCAGGGTGCCTTTATTTGATGCCTGGGTAAGCGCTGCTGCCTGGGCCGGCATGTGGCTGCTGGCAAAACGCAAGCTCGAAAACTGGGTGCTGCTTAACATAAGCAATGCCTTTGCCATACCGCTTTTGTTTTATAAGCAGTTGCCGTTATATGCATTGCTTACCGCCTTTTTATTTGTTATTGCCATACAGGGATATTTTAAATGGAAAAAAATAATCAATGAAGAACAAAGCCTTTAATAAAGAAATTATGGCAGCATTAAGAAAATATGCAGCTATTGCAGACGAAAAAGGCCGGCTGCAAAACGAACAGTTAAAACTGGCCTATCAATATGGATGGTTTAAAATTTTTGTGCCCGAAAAATATAACGGGCTTGAACTGGGCCTGCCCGATGCTTTGCTTCTGGAAGAACAACTTGCCTTTATTGATGGCAGCCTTGGATGGACGGTTACCTTATGCGCCGGGGCAAATTTGTTTGTTGGTTATATCAATAGAAAAACGGCGGCGCAGATCTTCGGCAGCCAAAAAGTTTGTTTTGGCGGAAGCGGCGCTGCAACAGGCAAAGCAATTGTTACAGGGGATGGCTTTATGGTAAGCGGTTTTTGGAAATATGCAACAGGTGCGCCCCATCTTACCCACTTTACTGCCAACTGTATAATTGAAAAAGATGGCAAGCCGGTATTAAAAAAAGATAATCAGCCATTAATTCAATCCTTCTTTTTTAAAAGAAATGAAGTAAATATTATGGAAGACTGGAATACACCGGGGCTTAAGGCAACCGCAGGCCATAGCTTTTCTGTAAGCCATTTGAAGCTCCCGAAAGAAAGAGCGTTTATGATTGACGCAGCATCGGCAACGCATACCGGCCCGGTTTTCCAATTTCCCTTTTTGCAGTTTGCAGAATTAACGCTTGCCGTAAATACGCTTGGAATGACAAGGCATTTTTTAAAAGAGGCAGCTTCCGTTATTAAAAAAAGAAAGCAGGAGAAAAAGATCACGGCCAAGCAATATGATTATTCAGATACATTCATTACAAATGCAGGAGGCAGCATTGAAGCCCTTCGTGAAGATTTTTATGAGGCTGTCGAAGCAGCCTGGAATGAGCTGCTGGCAAAGAAAAAGATTCATACAAAAAAGTTGCATAATATTAGTAAGCTAAGTGCACGGCTTGTAAAAGAGTGCCGGGCGCAGGTTGCAGCCATTTATCCTTATTGCGGCTTATCTGCCGTTAATGGCAATACGGAAATAGCAAGAATTTTCAGGGATATATTTACAGCCAGCCAGCATAGCTTGTTAAACTATCCAGATGTGTAAGGAGGCAGTGAGCGGCTGGTTTATACGCACTTTACAATTTCAATCTGCCCGTATAGCAGGGATGTATCATAAACTTGCCAGTCGTTTCAGGAAATCATCTTTGCGCCGGGTTGACACTTCAATTTCTGAGCCATCAGCCATAGTAACGGATCCGCCTTTTCCTTTATTATACATTTTTATATAGGCAAGATTAATAAGATGGGAATTATGAACGCGGTAAAAATTATACCCGGTAAGCAATTCTTCAAACTCCTTCAGGGTTTTGGCTACAAGCAGCTTTTGTTTGTCTTTTAAAAAGAGGGTAGTATAATTAATGCTATGAGCACCGCATTTCAAAATCCTGCGGTGCAGGACGCCACCGAAGACTGCATCATCAAAGCCACGCAGTACATAGCCGGCTAAAAAGATAAGGTTGACCTGCCTGAGAATGATGTGCCTGACAGGGCTTCCCAATACGTGCTCACATTTAAAATATTGATTACACACAATTAGGTAAAGTAACATCGGCCATTGAAAAAATTTCCGGTGTAAGCAATGTAAACAGTGATGATTTTAATGATAATGTTGCCAATGTTATCGTAACACAAAATATTAAGCTGAAAGAGGTGGTTGACAAGATAATGGCTGTAAATACCGGTGTGAAATTATCGGTTGCCGGCATGGCAAAAGATGGTGCAACGTTTGTTGTAAAATAATTCGGCCCTTTATAATTCAAACAAAACCTGCATTAAAAGTGCAGGTTTTGTTTGATAAGAAGGCCGGATGCTATAGCAAAGCCCTTAACAAAGCCGATATGCATAATGCTGCAGCACTATCGTACCTTTGCCCAAATTTTATATATGCTGGATACGATAGAAAGTGCAGTGGAAGATATAAAAAATGGCAAGCTGGTAATTGTGGTGGATGATGAAGACAGGGAGAATGAAGGTGATTTTATAACAGCGGCCCATAATGTAACGCCGGAGATCATCAATTTTATGAGCAGGGAAGGCCGTGGCCTTATTTGTGCTCCTATGACTGAAGAACGTGCCGATGAACTGCAGCTCGACCTGATGGTTAGCAAAAACACAGCGCTTCACGGAACGCCGTTTACGGTGAGTGTTGACCTGATTGGCCATGGCTGCACTACCGGCATCAGCGCACACGACCGCGCCAAAACAGTGCAGGCTTTAATAGACTCCAATACAAAACCTGAAGACCTGGGAAGACCGGGTCATATATTTCCGTTACGTGCCAAAAAGGGTGGCGTTTTAAGAAGAACCGGTCACACAGAAGCTACCGTGGACCTGGCGAGGCTGGCCGGCTTTGAACCCGCCGGTGTATTGGTTGAGATTATGAACGAAGACGGCACTATGGCGCGTTTGCCCGAGCTTAAGAAAATCGCTGACAAATTCAACCTGAAAATTATTTCCATCAAAGATTTAATTGAATATCGGCTTAAAACTGATTCAACCATAGAAGAAGTTGTGCGGGTAGATATGCCAACAAAATATGGTATGTTCAAACTGGTAGCCTTCAAAGAAAAAATTACCGGCGGCGAGCATCTCGCCCTTATAAAAGGAGAGTGGGAAAAAGGAGAACCTGTTTTAACGCGGGTGCATTCAAGCTGTTTTACGGGCGATATTCTCGGCAGCTTCCGGTGCGACTGCGGCGAGCAGTTGCATAAAGCCATGCAGATGGTAGAAGCCGAAGGCACAGGCATTATTCTTTATATGAACCAGGAAGGCCGCGGCATTGGCTTGATGAACAAGCTGCGGGCTTATAAGTTGCAGGAAGAAGGCATGGACACGGTTGAAGCCAACCTGCATCTTGGTTTTGGCATGGATGAACGTGATTACGGTGTGGGCGCCCAGATACTGCGGCGCCTCGGTATAACCAAATTGCGCTTAATGAGCAATAACCCCAAAAAGCGGGCAGGCTTAAGCGGGTATGGCCTGGAAATTGTTGAAATTGTGCCGATAGAAATAAAACCCAACGAATTCAATGAAAAATACCTGCTCACCAAGCGCGATAAGCTCGGCCACAAAATATTATCGCATAAATAAAAAGGTGTTACACATCTGTTTTTTATTTGGGTTACCGGCGGTTGTTTTTCATGGAATCGTCCCTTGCGTCGCAACACTTGTGCTTAATATTTTCATGGCAGCAACAATAGTTTAAATTAAAAGCGGCATTAAAAAATCAGGCAACAGGTATGCAGAACAATCAATATAAATTAGACAGGTCTTACGTAACAAAAATGTCGTTTGAAGAAGCAGACGACCATGTTACCTACTGGCTTGATAAAACTGCAGATGAAAGGCTGAATGCCGCATGTTTTCTTATTAACCAGCTTTATGGCGTAACGCCGCAAACGAAAGTGGACAGAACAATTACCGATTGCAGAAAATTTAGCGATGGCTGATCTATTTAACAAGGACTTTCTGGACTTTATTGATGCTTTAAACAAAGCGCAGGCAGAATATATTCTCGTTGGCGGATATGCTGTAATACTGCATGGTTTTTCCAGAACAACCGGCGATATGGATGTTTGGGTAAAAAAATCATTGGATAACTATGCCAGGCTAAAAAAGGCTTATCAGATTTTTGGCGCTCCTGTTTTTTCTGAAAAAGATTTTATGGAAAGCAATTATGATGTTTGGGGAATAGGAAAAGAGCCAAACAGGATTGAAGTATTAAACCATTTGAAAGGCGTGAATTTTGAAGAAGCATATCCGCTTTGTAAGATATTTATTCAAAACGGGATTGAAGTAAAATACATTCATTATAATCATTTAATAAAAGCAAAAGAAGCTGCAGGAAGATATAAAGACAAGAACGATATTGAGCAATTAAAGAAGGTAAATAAATAGTATGGTACACCTTAAATTGCAATCGTTCTTTTAAAAAGGCATTGGTAAAATTTACGGTATTTTCAATCAGACATCATCAAATCATAAATCAGACATAACAAAATGGGTTTCTTCAACAAACTATTCGGCAAAAAGGAAAAGGAAAGCTTAGACGAAGGTTTGCAAAAAACCAAAACGGGTTTTTTTGAAAAAATAAGCAAGGCCATTGCCGGCAAAAGCACGGTTGATGAAGAAGTGCTCGATACCCTTGAAGATGCATTGGTAAGCGCCGATGTGGGCATTGATACAACCATTGAGATCATTAAACGCATTGAAGACCGTGTCGCCCGTGATAAATATGTTGGTACCGGCGAACTGAATAAGCTGCTGCAAAACGAGATTGAAAATATGCTTACTGATGCGCCGGAAGATTCTTACAAAGAATTCAATTTGCCGGAAGATAAAAAACCTTACGTGCTGCTGGTTGTTGGCGTAAATGGCGTTGGTAAAACCACTACTATCGGTAAGTTGGCGCACAACTATAAAAAGGCTGGTAAAAATGTGCTGCTTGGCGCTGCTGATACTTTCCGCGCTGCTGCCGTTGACCAACTTACCATCTGGAGTGAAAGAGTGGGTGTGCCGATTGTAAAACAGGCAATGGGCAGCGATCCGGCATCTGTTGCTTTTGATGCCGTGCAAAGCGCTGTTGCCAAAAAGTCTGATATTGTAATTATAGATACGGCGGGCCGCCTGCACAATAAAGCGCATTTAATGGATGAGCTTTCAAAGATCAAGCGTGTAACACAAAAAATTATTCCCGGGGCGCCGCATGAAGTATTACTGGTGCTCGATGGTTCAACCGGGCAAAATGCATTGGAGCAGGCCAAACATTTTACGGCTGCAACTGATGTTACTTCACTCGCCATAACCAAATTAGATGGCACGGCAAAAGGCGGCGTTGTGCTGGCAATTGCCAATCAATTTAATATCCCGGTGAAATATATTGGTGTAGGTGAGAAGATGGATGATTTGCTGCTGTTTGACAAGCACGAATTTGTTGACAGTTTGTTTAATCTGGAAAAAGCATAATTGTTTTAAATTTGAGGTATGTCAGTATTAATGCACAAACCTGAAACGCTTGTAGATGTGTACCGGTTGTTGCCGGAAGGCACGCCTATACAGGTTATCAATAATCAATTCTATATGAGCCCTTCACCCACTTTCGGTCATTTTTCAGTAGCTAAAGAAATTTTTATACAACTGAATGAGGTTGTTACCAAAAATAATTTAGGCGAAGCAATCTATGCTCCCGTTGATGTTTATCTTGGCAACAAAAATGCTGTTCAGCCGGATGTGTTTTTTATAAGCAATGCCAATAAGCATTTTATTAAAGATGATGGCGTTTACGGGGCGCCTGATCTTATTGTTGAAATACTTTTGCCATCCAACAGGAATACAGATCTGATTAAAAAGAAAGCGGTTTATGAGCAATTTGGCGTACAGGAATATTTTATCGTTGAGCCTTCTGATAAATCTGTTTTGAGTTATTGTCTGAAAGATGGAAAATACACTGAGCCTAAAAAGCAGAAAGCAAAATTTACAAGCAGGCTGCTCAATAAAACTTTTAGCTTCTAAAAATTAATGAAGTATGTCAGTATTAATGCACAGACCTGAAACGCTTGTAGATGTGTACCGGCTGTTGCCGGAAGGCACGCCTGTACAGGTTATCAACAATCAGTTTTATATGAGCCCTTCACCCAACTTTCAGCATTTTGATGTGCTTGATAAAATAGCCGATGTACTTAAAAGTGAAGTTAGAAAGCAAAATGCAGGCAGAATATTTTTTGCCCCGCTTGATGTTTTTCTGGGAGCAGCAAATGCCGTTCAGCCTGATATATTTTTTATCAGTAACGGTAATATGCATCTTATAAATGAAGATGGTATATACGGCGCTCCGGATATTATTATTGAAATTTTATCTCCACGAAATAAGAATGCTGATCTCATCAAAAAGAAAGCGGTTTATGAGCAATTTGGCGTAAAGGAGTATTTCATCGTTGAGCCTTCTGATAAATCTGTACTTTCTTATTATTTAAAGGATGGGAAATATGCTGAACCTAAAAAGCAGAAAGCAAAATTCACCAGCAAAATACTGCGCAAAACATTCAGCTTTTAATTGAAAAGTTTTACCCCGCTATAATAATTACCTTTACTGCGGTGCAGCCGAAAACCTACATAGCACATTTTGATCTCGATTCATTTTTTTACAGTGTAGAGGTTTTAAATAATCCTGAACTGGCGGGCAAAGCCGTAATTGTTGGCGGCAGCCGGGAACGCGGCGTGGTTACTACCTGCAGTTACGAAGCCCGTAAATTCGGCGTGCATTCGGCCATGCCCATGAAGAAAGCCGTACAGCTTTGCCCGCATGCTATCCTGGTGCGTGGTTCTCATGGCCAGTATGGCAAATTCTCTAAATGGGTTACGAATATCATCGCTTCCAAAGCGCCTAAGTTTCAAAAAGCAAGCATTGATGAATTTTACCTCGATCTTACCGGTATGGATAAATTCTTCGATCCTTTTCAATGGACAATTGAGCTGCGCCAACGGATAATCGCTGAAACCAAACTGCCCATTTCATTCGGCCTTGCCAGCAATAAGCTGGTAGCAAAAATTGCTACGGATGAAGCCAAGCCTAATGGTTATCTTTTTATCCAGCATGGAAAAGAAAAAGATTTCCTGGCGCCGCTGCCCGTGAAGAAAATCCCGGGTGTGGGCGAACATACTTTATCGGTTTTGAATGGGATGGGCATAGAATTGATAGGCGATATTCTCCGCCTGCCGAAAGACGAACTGGAAAGCCGGCTTGGCAAATGGGGGCTCGACCTTTGGGATAAAGCGCAGGGCCTGCATTATGGCAGCGTTTCAGAATGGCGTGAAGCAAAATCCATCTCTACCGAAAATACTTTTGAAACCAATACAAACGATGTTGGGTTTCTTTTGTGTGAACTGGTGCGTATGACGGAAAAGGTGGCTTTCGAACTGCGGCAGGATGAAAAGCTGACCGGTTGCATTGCGGTTAAAATACGTTACCCTAACTTTGAAACCACATCCAAACAAACAACCATTAATTATACTTTCCGCGACGATGAGTTAATACCTGTAGCAAAAGAATTGTTTCACCAGTTGTATAAAAAAGGAAAGCCTGTACGGTTACTTGGTGTGCGGCTTACCGATTTTACCAATGTAACTATGCAGGGGAATTTATTCGATGATGTTTCCCGAAAACCCAATCTTTATAAGGCAATAGATAACATCAAACTTACATACGGAAAAGACTACCTGGCCAAAGCGCGGTCTATAAAATAGCAACGGAGAGAATACGAATTTCATTCGTACAAGTGAAAAAATACATTTTACGTGGGCGTTTCATTCGTACAAGTTTGATTTTTAATGGTCTCATGCCTGCCTGTCCGGCAGACAGGGAACCTTGCTATGTACCTGCCTCACCGGCAGGCAGGCATTCCCCTCCCGAAGCTGGTGCGGGACAGGTTGTGTGAGAAAAATTATCATGCTCGGTTTCATTTGTGCATTGGGCCTTTGCCTTTCAGTCAGATCGCTGTCGCGGCCCGCTGGAAATCTGCATATTTGTGATTTAATAAAATCTACCCGAAAATCTTGCTGCCGGCAAACCAGAAAACAGCCAGCCATATCAAACCCTTTATAAGAAAAAACAAAAAACCGGCCCAGCCAATGCGCTTAAGCCACAGCTTAAAATTGTTTGTTTTTCTTTCGTTCAAAACAGGAGATTTTAGAAATGTAAGCTTAAAAAATTTCTGCAAAGTTATTATTTCGACTTCGCTCAATAATAACAGCCCTCGGCTCCGCTCGGGCTGTTTTCCCAAACCGCCTGCCGGATATGCAATAAAAAAGCCGCCCCGTTTTTAAACAAGACAGCTTCCGGTATCTTTAATGCACCAATTATTTGGCGGCAAGAAATTCTTTCACCTTGTCTTTATGCACGATCGCTTCCTTAAAAGTGTAAGCGCCTGTTTTAGGACTGCGGACAGTGCGAATCACTTTTGTCCAGTTTTTACTTTCTGCTGCCGCTTTGGCATCTTTTACCTTCGCGTTTTTAGAAGCTGCTTTTGCCATGTTTCTAATTTGAAAATTTGAAAATCAGTTGAAAATTGTGCCTGCGCACAGCAAACTGATCAGCTGATTATTTAATTTCTTTATGAACAGTTACTTTTTTAAGTATAGGGTTATACTTTTTCAGTTCAAGGCGCTCAGGTGTATTTTTCTTATTTTTTGTAGAAATGTAACGGCTGGTGCCCGGCACACCGCTGGTCTTATGCTCTGTACATTCCAAAATTACCTGAACCCTGTTTCCTTTCTTTGCCATTGTTAAAAGCTTTAAATATGATTACCGTTGGCCCTCAATTCTTTAATAACTGTAGCCAGGCCTCTTTTGTTAATTGTGCGGATTGCGTCTGTAGATAATTTTAATGTAACCCACCTGTCTTCTTCCGCGAAATAGAAACGCTTTGTTTGAAGGTTAGGTAAAAAACGGCGTTTTGTCTTTATGTTTGAGTGAGAAACATAATGGCCGCCCATTGGCTTTTTACCGGTTACTTCGCAAACTCTTGCCATAAAAATTTTTTTTGGGACGGCAAAGGTAATAAACCGCAATCATAAAACATAATCATTATCAAAGTTTTTGCAAAAACTACGTTTTCGGGATTAATTTTTTGGTTGCCGGCTGCGGATGGCCATTCAACTTTGTTGTGTCACTCCCTGCAACTGCAGATTGGCTATTGGGCTGCGGTTCCCGGTTTAAGATTGCATCCTTATGTTAGCTGCCTGTATTTCCTGCCGCCGGTTCCTTTTATCTTTGAGGAAGCCTTAAAGCTGGTTGAGATGTTCCGCACGGAGAGCACAGAGCCAACAGAGGCGCTTCATTACTCTGTTTGCTCCTTTGCTCCGTGCGGAAAAATCGCTAAACTCCCGTAAAGAATTAAATGTTTTAACACAGGAAATTTCTTAAAAGCGTAAACATGAAAATACTATTGCTCTCCGATATTCACGATAATGTGTGGGCTTTAAAAACCCTTTTGCAATCCAAGCAGGCGGCAGAAGCTGATGTTTTGGTTTGCTGCGGCGATCTGTGCTCGCCGTTTATGATTGATCTTTTATCTGCATGCAAAAAGCCTGTTCATATAGTTTTAGGCAATAATGATTGCGATGTGGCCGCCATGACGGGCAAGCTATCAAAATATCCGGGCATAAAAATTCACGGTGAATATTACCGCGATGAACTGGATAATACAACCATTGCGGTAAACCATTATCCCGAAAATGCCCAAAAGCTGGTGCAATTGCAGGCTTACGATGTGGTTTGCTATGGCCACGATCATTCCATTTTTGTCAGGCAGGAAGGCAAAACTTTATTGCTGAACCCGGGCGCTGTTATGGGTTTTGATGCCAGGCAGTTAAAAGATATAGACAGCTCATTTATGGTCTATAACACCCGCTCTAACGCTGTTGATGCCTATCGTATTATATTGAAAGGAGGTAATGATATTGCCCGTTGGGATGCGTATTGTATGGGCAGTTCTTTCTGAGAAACTGTTTAAATTTTTTCGCACGGAGAACACAGAGCCGGAGCCGCTTCATTACTCTGTTAACTCCTTTGCTCTGTGCAAAAAGAGCCAAACCCTGTAAATAATTAAAATTTTAAACAGCGCCTGAGTCGTTATTCGTTTTGATAGACTGCATAATGCTTCAGCACCTTTACTTTCAGCCTGTCATGCTTAAAAGCAATCAGTTTCAGTTCCCTGAATTGCTTGTCCTTATCTAAGAAACCCACGATGCAGGAGGGGCGGATGGAGTCGCCTTTTACAATTTCAACGGCAGGCTCCATGCCAAAATTGGGTACATGCAAAGTATCGTTCACGTTCATTTGCTTGTAAGAGATTTTTATCAGGTAGATAAAGGTTTCTTTTGTTTCATATAAACCCACTTTAAATTCATCGGTGGTTTCAAAGCTCTTTACCGTTTCTGCATAGCTTTTTATGGGCCGGGGGCTTACATTTTTTCTTTCCGCAGGAATATTATCAGAAGTAAGCACAACTGAATCTCTCCCGCTGTTATCAGCATTGTCGCCGGCATTGCATGCAGCCAGCAGGAGCGCTAAAAGTGCCGGATAAAATATTTTCATTTTGAGGTTAATGTTGATTGCTGTAAAAATAAAAAGAGGCTGCTTTTACAGCAACCCCATTTTAATAAGAATCTGTTTAGATTTTTGAAATAAACACATAGATACGTAGAATCTGTTTGAATTTCTTCACACAGAGAGCGCAGAGCAAAGGATTCAACAGAGGCGCTTTACCCTCTGTTGAATCCTTTGCTCTGTGCGAAAAATCGCTAAAACCCTATAAAGCATTAAATTTTTAAACAGCTTCTTAGTTTTTTTGCATAAGCAGGAACAAAAGCGACACAAAGATTTTCATCGAAGATGAAAATACTACGATTCAGTTTGTACTTCACTTAATGCTGAAAACATTTTCCTAAATAATTATTACTATGGTTCTATATGCAATGTCATTAACTTAAGAAAACTCAATATTCCATACACAATAACCCCCGCCTGACTGAATCAGTCGGGCAGGAATGTTCAGTTGTAAATCTTCGGGAAATGAATATTGAATATTTCGAAGATTTACCTGCCTTAAGTTAATGACATGGGTGCGCAAGGGATAAATTAGTGAATAATATTTCCTTGTCAGACCTCACCCCCAGCCCCTCCCGAATGGTCGGGACAAGTTCTCCAAAGGAGAGGGGAGCTAAAACCGAACAACACAAAATCACTTTT
>NZ_JASGEX010000065.1:0-13658 GCF_047606085.1 Parafilimonas sp. | reverse complement strand
TCATCATTCTTGAATTGCCGATTGAATTTAATAGAATTCACACCGACAAATTTAGTCCTTTTGCTTTCCATCAAGCTAAGGTAACTGATTCGAAATAATCCTGCGACCTAAACGCCTATACCTATAAGAAAAATCCTGATTTGGATGAATACCAGGCTTTAGACCTCTTGAGAAAAAATGGCTTAATAGATACAGCCAACTGTTTACACTCTTTATTATAAAAGCTTATTCCAAGCTTCGATAAGCGTATATTTATTGCTTTGTGGCGGCAATGTATCGAAACCATAAAAATGAAAGAGCTACGATTGTCGTAACTCTTTCATTTTTATTGCTCCTGAAGCTGGACTTGAACCAGCGACCCTCTGATTAACAGTCAGATGCTCTAACCAGCTGAGCTATTCAGGAATATTTTTCTGTTTAGGGGTTGCAAAAATAGCAGTTTTTATATTTTCACCAATTCATTTTTCAAAAATCCCGTTAAAAGAAATATTCCGTTTTATATGGATAACGTTGCCTGTATAACCCCCGCACATTTTCCAGTACAATGGCGCGTAATTTATCCATATTTCTTTTTTCTGCTGCCGAAATAAAAACAGTTTTATTGCCGGTTGCTTTCTGCCATCTTTCTTCAAGCTGGTGCAAAATTTCCTGTTTGGTACCGGCATCGAGCCATTCATCAAAATTCAGTGCTTCGTAAGCATCTGTTTTGTTAAAAACAGTTATAACAGGCTTGTCAACTGCGCCGAGCTCCTGCAATGTTTTATTTACAGTCTCCATCTGCTCTTCGTATTTCGGATGCGAAATATCAACCACATGCAGCAGCAGGTCGGCTTCCCGCACTTCATCAAGCGTGCTTTTGAAGCTTTCAATTAAATGGTGTGGCAGTTTTCTTATAAACCCAACTGTATCGCTCAAAAGAAAGGGCGTATGCTCAAAAACAACTTTGCGGGTGGTGGTATCGAGCGTAGCGAATAATTTATTTTCCGCAAAAACATCGCTCTTGCTCAGCAAATTCATAATGGTGCTTTTGCCAACATTGGTATAGCCCACCAATGAAACCCTTATAAATTCGCCACGCTCTTTACGTTGGGTAAACGCCTGTTTATCTATTTCCTGCAGCCGTTTACGCAGCAGCGAAATTTTATCCCGCACAATACGGCGGTCTGTTTCAATTTCCGTTTCACCCGGCCCTCTCGTGCCTATGCCGCCGCCAAGGCGTTCAAGATGTTTCCACATACCGCGCAAACGCGGCAGAATATATTGATATTGCGCCAGCTCAACCTGCGCCCTGGCACGCGAGGTTTTGGCGCGCCTTGCAAAAATGTCGAGGATAAGATCGCTGCGGTCAATGGCTTTTACACCAGTAGCTTTTTCTATATTGGTGATTTGCGAGCCGCTTAATTCATCATCAAAAATAACAATGTCTGCAGGATGGGTTTTAAGATAGGCCGCCACTTCTTCCAGTTTTCCTTTCCCTATAAAAGTCTTGCTGTCAGGCTGGGGTAATTTTTGGGTAAATGTTTTAATGGCGACAGCGCCGGCGGTTTCCGCAAGAAAGGCCAATTCATCGAGGTTTTCATGCACTTCGCGTTCATCCTGGCCCTTTTGCACCACGCCAACGAGCACTGCCCGCTCCTCAGCTTTTACCTGTTGCTTAATATCAATCAAATGCTTAACTGATTTTTTGAAAATTAAACATAGGCCGGCAAGTTATGCAAATTACAGGCCGCTTAAAGTAAGGCCAATGGAAACCGGGTGAATTGCGGGTCCGGCGCCGGCTTTTAAAAAGCTGGTTATCTGGTAAGAGCCGTCAATAGAAACATGGCCAAAGCCGATACGGCCGGTTGCAGCAAAACGGGTGCTGTTAATAAAATGCCTGTCAGATTCTTTCTGGATATAATTTTTGCTATAAATGGAGGTGCCATCGCCATCCACATAATTCTTTCCCTTTGTATGGGCGGTCAGCAGCAGGCCGCCCTTTATGCCGAATGCCATTTTAAACCCTTTATCAGGCTGTGCGGGCTTGGCTGAATACCTTAGCTCAACCGGCACTTCAACATAACCGGTAGATAGTTTGAACTTCTTAAAATGATAGCTCTCAGACACATCATCAAAAGGCAGGGTGCTGCCGGTAGATTTGAGATTTACATACGTGCCTGAAAAAAATATATTGCTTGTTCCCACCCCAATGCCTAAGCCGGCACTCAGGTGCGGGCTATTTTGAAAGGGCTTGTCCAGCATAATATAAATATTAAAATGCCTTGAAAAACCCGTGGTGTTAATGCTGTCCGGCACTTCCGGCCACATATCATACCCAAACTGAACCATAAAATGGTCATTTGCCCGGGTGCTCAGGTCAAGCTTAGACCAGTTCTTTTTCTTGGCAGCCGGGGCAGGCATAACATTAGATAAGGAGGTATCTACCTGTGCTTTGGCCATAACAAAAGCAGCTACCGAAAGAAATAGCAGGAAAAACTTTTTCGTCTGGTTCATAATAATTTGAATTTGCTGGTTGCAGAAATCCTGGTTAAATCAGTTATTTCCCGCTGTATGCTTTGTTAATTTTTAAGAATGCGGACAAAAATAAATGAATTCAATCTACACAGTCGGTTAAAATAACGCAAAATAAATAGCGGTCTGCATCCGATTAAGGCGCCCGGGCTATTGCATATACCGCTGCATAATTATATGATTTTTATTCTGGTAAACAGCAGGTTTAATTTCTCTTTTTAATGTTATTGGTGCAAGCAATGAGTTCAGCATGGCTTAAAAATTGATTTATGAACCGCATGAAAAATCTATTTTTTGCAGGCCTGCTTTTAATGGCAGTAACTGTGCAGGTAAATGCATATAGCAACCTGCAGGCAAAAAAATATGGCGCAAAAGCCGGAACGGTATTTCATGAATATGATACAGCCACCCTTAATGGAAAATGGGAGTTGATGCCTGTTTTGAGCTCAGACACGGCAGCCGGAAAAATTCCTTTTCTTGTTTTTAACCTTAAGGCTAATACGTTTACGGGCAATACCGGCTGCAATGATATAAGCGGCGGCTTTTTTCTGCAGCAGAACGCATTGCAGTTTAATGAGAACTTAATTTCTACAAAAAAAGCCTGCCCGGGTTATAATGAGAATGCCTTTATTGATAACCTGCTGAAAACAAACCGTTATGAAATTAAAGACGGCGTATTGCAATTAATGTACAATGCAACCGTCTTATCAAAATGGGCACGGCATGTTGATAAAAACCAGGGCAAAGAAATTTAGTTTGCATTGGCTTAGATTTTACCTTTAAGCCTTCATTAAAATAATACAATGCAATACAGAAAATTCGGACGCACCGGCTGGCCGGTTAGTGAAATAGGATATGGTATGTGGGGAATGGCAGGCTGGACAGGCTCTGAGAGCGAAGAAGTAAACCGCGCCCTTGATAAATCGGTGGAACTGGGTTGTAATTTTTTTGATACAGCCTGGGCTTACGGCGAAGGCTTAAGCGAACATATATTAAATGGGGTTTTAAAAAGGCATGCCGGGAAAAAATTGTATGTGGCCACCAAAATCCCGCCCAAAAACCGCAAATGGCCTTCTCAAAGGAGTTTTAAACTAAAGGATGTTTTTCCTGCTGAATATATAATTGAATACACGGAGAAAAGCCTGAAAAACCTGGGCATTGAAACAATTGACCTGCAACAGTTTCATGTGTGGGAAGATGGCTGGGCCCATGAAGATGAATGGAAAGAAGCCATCACTAAATTAACGCAGCAGGGAAAAGTAAAAGCCTGGGGCATCAGCATAAACCGCTGGGAACCCGATAACAGCCTGCAAACTTTGCAAACCGGTTTAATTGATGCGGTGCAGGTAATTTATAATATATTCGATCAGGCGCCCGAAGACAATTTGTTCCCGCTTTGCCGCGAATTAAATATAGGCGTAATTGCCCGCGTGCCGTTTGATGAAGGCACATTAACTGGCACGCTAACCAAAGAAACCGTTTTTCCAAAAGAAGACTGGCGCTCTACCTATTTTGTTCCCGAGAACCTGAACACAAGCGTTGATCACGCAGAAGCGCTAAAACCATTAATCCCGGAGGGAATGACAATGCCCGAAATGGCTTTACGGTTTATTCTTAGCAATCCCGATGTATCTACAACCATTCCCGGCATGCGGAAAATAAAAAATGTAATGGCGAATATGCAGGCAAGCGATGGCAAAGGTTTGCCTGGAAATTTATTGCAGGAATTGAAAAACCATCGCTGGGACAGGGAACCGACAAAATGGTCACAGTAAAAATACCGGACAGCAAAATTTAAAAAGCAATGAAATTTATCCATTGCTTTTTTATTGCGTGGTATGTAAAACCTGCCGGCCGAAAATTAGGAAAGAGCAAAAATTTGAAATACATCCAAATACTTTCTTTGAATAAATTCTAAATTTTTACTTTTAAAACTCCGGAAATCAGATAGAATTGACCAGAAAATAAATAGTAAAAAACTTTTATAACTTGATAGATTGTATTGAATATACCAGGCTGCTGCATTCTGCCAATAACAAAAACTGGAAAAAATGGGGGCCGTATATTTCTGACAGGCAGTGGGGAACCGTTCGTGAAGATTTTAGTCCGGCAGGCGATGCCTGGAATTACATAAACCACGATTTGGCAAGAAGTTATGCCTATCGCTGGGGCGAAGATGCCATTGCCGGCTTTTGCGATACGGAGCAGGTTTTATGTATTGCCCCCGTGTTCTGGAATGAAAAAGACCCTATTTTAAAATCAAGGCTTTTTGGCCTCACCAATAACGAAGGCAACCATGGGGAAGATGTAAAAGAGCTGTACTTCCATCTTGATTCTTCGCCCACCCATTCATATTGTAAATTCCTATATAAATATCCGCAGGCGGCTTTTCCCTATAATGAATTACTGGAACAGAACAAGCGCAGCCGCCTGAGCCCGGAATTTGAAATAACCGATACCGGCATTTTCGATGACAACCGCTATTTCGATTGCTATATCGAATATGCCAAGGCCGATATGAATGATATCCTTATGAAAATTACGGTACACAACCGCGGCCCTGAAGAAGCCGCTGTTCATGTGCTGCCACATATTTGGTTCCGCAATTTCTGGCGGCATAACCCGCGGTTTACCAAGCCGGAAATGTTCTCGGCGGCTGAGAACTGCATACAAACCAGTTCTTCGCGCAATGGCGAATTTTATTTCTACCACGAGCCCGGCGAACAATTATTCTGCGATAACGAAACCAATAATGAGCGCATGTATAACCGGCCGAACGAGTTTTCCTGCGTAAAAGATGGCATCAATAATTATGTTATCCATAAATCAAAAACCATCAGCGCGGAAAAGCATGGTACCATTGGTGCAGTTTGGCTGAAAGAAAAAATAAAGCCCGGCGCCTCAAAAACCTTCAGGGTAAGGTTAAGTAAAACAGCGCATAACGATCCGTTTGAAGGGTTTGACCGGGTGTTCATGACCCGCAAAGCAGAAACCGATGAATATTACCGCCAGCTTGAGCCACGTAAATTCTCATCAGCCGACAAAAAATTGTTGCGCAGCGCTGCAGCCGGTTTAATGTGGACGAAACAGTTTTATTACCTCGATGTTTTCAAATGGCTGTTTGGTGAGCCGGGCGATAACCCGCCCTACCGTCATTACCGCCGCAATTACGACTGGCAGCACCTTACCTGCCGCAACATAATTTCCATGCCCGATAAATGGGAATATCCCTGGTTTGCTGCCTGGGACCTGGCTTTTCATGCTGCCACTTTTGTGCATATTGACCCGGGTTTTGCCAAGCACCAGTTGCAGCTTATACTGCGGGAATATTACATGCACCCAAACGGGCAAATTCCGGCGTATGAATGGAATTTCAGCGACGTAAACCCGCCGGTGCATGCCTGGGCAGTTTGGCATGTGTATGAAACGGATAAGAAAAAAAGCGGTAATCCCGACTGGGATTTCCTGGAACGCGCTTTCCAGAAACTGCTGATGAATTTTACCTGGTGGGTAAACCAGAAAGATGCCAATGGCACGGATATTTTTGAAGGCGGTTTCCTCGGGCTTGATAACATAGGTGTGTTCGACCGCAATTATATGCCGCCCGGCATTACCAAGCTGCAGCAGGCTGATGCCACGAGCTGGATGGCCATGTATGCGCTGAATATGCTCCGCATGTCGCTTGAACTGGCGCAGCACAATAAGGCTTATGAAGAATCGGCGGCCAAATTTTTCCGCCATTTTTTAAATATCGGCTGGGCCATGCACCACATTGGCCGCCGCGATATTTCACTTTGGGATGAAGAAGATGCGTTTTATTATGATGCCATACAATTTGGCAACGGATCGAGCCAGCGGCTGAAAATCCGTTCGCTGGTGGGCATTATCCCGTTATTTGCGGTTGAAATAATTCATGCTGATGTGTTTAAAAACCTGCGGGAGTTCAATAACAGGCTGCAAACCATCAAGCTTACGCGGCCTGATCTTACCCGCATCATTTCTAACATTGATAAAAAGAATGAAGACGGCAATTATTTGTTTGCGATAATGATAGATGACCGGCTTGAACATCTCTTAAAAAGATTGCTGGATGAAGCGGAATTTTTATCAGGCTATGGCATTCGTTCGCTTTCAAAATGCTACCAGGAAAACCCATATATTTTTGATTACAATGGCAACAATTATGTTATTCAATATGAGCCGGGCGAAAGCAGCAGCGATATGTTTGGCGGCAACTCCAACTGGCGCGGGCCTATCTGGCTGCCATTGAATTACCTCATCATTCATTCGCTGCGAAAGTATTATGAATATTACGGCGATAAATACAAGTTTGAGTTTCCTGCTGGTTCCGGCAATAAATTAAACCTTAAACAAATCGCCAACCAGCTTACCAAAAGGATACTGAAAATATTTGAACGGAACAATGCCGGCATGTTTCAATACCACCCGGCCAACCAATCCTGCTGGTCGAAGGAGTATTTTAAAGAGCATCATTTTTTTTATGAATTCTTTCATGGCGATACGGGCCAGGGTTTGGGCGCTTCACATCAAACCGGCTGGACAGCGCTCGTGATAAACCTTTTGCTTGAGATGGACGAGGATTGATGATATGTCAATATAAATGCGTTGCTTCATTGTGAAGCAGCGTTAGATAAATTTAAAAACAGCCACTTTTTTCCCCTATCAGTTGGTATCTGCATCAAACGAAAAATGTTGTATTGTAATGCCGGTTTGCGAGGATACAAACCGGTAGAAGAATGCAAGAGCGGCAACCGCAGGTTTCGTGCTCCGCCGCGGCGGAGCATTTCCCGTCCTTCGGACGAAACGAAAGCTTAGTTATTAGCTGTAGTGCTTTTTATTTTCGTTCACTTAAAGCTACTTTTATTCCGAGTCCAACCAAAGCAATTCCACAAACTTTATTGATATAATATGAAACTTTTTTATTACTCTTTAATTTTGAAAAAATGGCTGAGGAAAAAATCGCTAAAACAAAACACCAAATTGTTCCAGTTATTATGAATGTTGCTCCAAGTAATAAAAATGGAAAGACTGTATTTTGTTGGCTTGGATTTATAAACTGAGGTAAAAATGCAATAAAAAACAATGCAACTTTGGGATTTAGAATATTTGTTAGCATTGCATCTCTATAAATTTTCCAATAATTAACATTGCCAGATTTCGAAATATTATCAGTCTGTAACTTTGATTTGTCTGTTAGCATTTTGTAACCAACATACATTAAATAAGCGGCACCAATACACTTAGTGATATTAAATACAATAATTGATTTAGCCATAATTATTGATAATCCGAGTGCTGCTAAAATAGTATGAACAATACTTCCAGAGCTAATTCCTAAAGCTGAAATCATCCCTGCCTTTTTACCTTGAGCAATACTTTTTGTCAATATAAATATTGTGTCATTTCCTGGTGTGAGATTTAAAAGAATTCCTGTTATTAGAAAGGTTTCAAAATGTATAATTCCGTTCATAAGCGTTTTGTCTTGGAAAGCATTATAGCTAACGTTTAGCAGCTTTGCGTTCGGCAGGGCATTTGAAAAACGTCAGCCGGCAACCGAAGCTAAACAAAGATATACAAGCTGATGATAAGTTATACAGCCGAATATTATTCGTAATGCCGGGACTGCTGCTGATACTTGCACTAAACCAACAAACTTCTTAACAGCCCGTTGCCTTTACCCTGTGCAACATGAGGGCCTTTGGCAGAATATCTAATTACGGTCATGTTTTACTGCTTATAACAATTTTCTATGTGCTGCATTGCTGTAAAAAGCATATAAATAATAAGCACGACAATCATCTTTTGGAATGACCCCTGTCATTAACATTTCGTTTCTCCACAAATAGTTTTACCGCATTATATAATTATGTAACACGGTACATCGGAAAAATCTTTTAATCAAAATTTTTTATATGAATAAGTATTTACCGGCTTTAAAAAGCCTCCTCATAACAGTTTTGGCCGGCGCATTCCTCCTCTTTCCTTTAATTGTTTCAGCACAGGAAAAATTTACCGCGCAGTCAGTTAACATATCAATAACCGGAACCTCTACCCTGCACGATTGGGAAGAAAAATCGAGCCAGGGCCAGTGCACTGCGTCTATTGCTGTAAAGGACAATAAAATAGACATTGCTGCCCTGCGTTTCAGCACGCCTGCAAAAGGCCTTAAAAGCGAACATACCCTGATGGATAAGAATACATACAAGGCGTTGAATGCAGATAAATATCCTGCTATCAGCTTTGTTCTTTCTTCTGCCACAGCCGTATCATCCGGTTCAAATACCTACCAGTTAAAAGCAACAGGCAGTTTAACCTTAGCCGGTACTACAAAACAAACGGATATAAATGCTACGCTTGTGTATAACCCGGCTTCTAAAAGCTTTACCTGCAAAGGCAGCAAAACAATAAAAATGTCGGAGTATGGCGTAACCCCTCCTACTGTTATGATGGGCACCATTAAAACAGGCGATCAGGTAACCATTACTTATGAACTTATCATCAGGAGCTGATTGCTCACGTAAATAACGATTACATATTAATAACTTAAAACCAATAAAATGAAAAGGCATATCTCCCCGCACAGCAATTTACTGATCATAATATTAGCTGTTGCCCCGTTTATGGCCCATGCGCAGTTTGACGAATATTATGGCAGGCCTTCTTACTGGAGACCATACGACCAGAGAGGCATAAATGTTTTTGAAACAACCAAAACGCCTGACTCCATTCCTTATACAGGGCCCCGTGTGCGCCTGGGCGCAGGGTTTACGCAACAGTTTCAAAACCTGGAAGCAGAAAATACGGCACTTAACAATGGTGGCAACACGGTGGCTACTGCAGAAGCCAATAAATTATACCCGCTTTCCCCCGGCTTTATGACAGCTATGGCTAATCTGTACGTGGATATTCAGTTGGCTGATGGCATACGGTTAAATGTTACCAGCTATCTTTCCGCACGCCACCACAACGAAACCTGGGTAAAAGGCGGATACATTCAGTTTGACAAGCTGCCCTTTAAAGGAGAATTCTGGACTAACCTCATGAAAATAACTACCATTAAGGTAGGGCACATGGAAATAAACTATGGGGATGCACATTTCCGCAGGTCAGATGGAGGGCAGGCATTATACAATCCATTCATGGAAAGCTATATAATGGACGCTTTTGCTACTGAAATAGGAGGTGAAGTATATGTTCAGAAAAACGGCTTGTTTGGTATGGTTGGCGTTAGTAATGGCATGATAAAAGGTAATGTTGACTCTGCCCAGGCAAGCACCGTTGATGCAAATACACATACTGATCCATCTGTTTATTTAAAAGCTGGCATTGACAGGCAGCTTACAGAAAAAGTAAGGGTGCGTGTGTCAGGCAGCTATTATCATAACTCCAGTTCGCCCAGAAGCGGCCTTACCCTGTATGGTGGCGACCGTACCGGCTCAAACTATCAGAATGTTGTAGAAAAATGGGTTTCAGACGGTGCAGCACAGTCAAGTGACGATATTGCTTTCTCGGGCCGTTTAAACCCCGGCTTTACCAAAAAGATAGATGCCTTTATGCTAAATGGTTTTCTGAAAGCAGGCGGTTTTGAATTTTTCGGCACGTATGAGAATGCAAAAGGCAGAACAAAAACCGAAACCGAAAACAGAACGGCCAGCCAATATGGTGTGGAAGGGGTTTACCGGTTTGGAAGCGCTGAAAATGTATATGTGGGCATACGCTACAACGAAGTGAAAGCGGAACTGTCAGGCTTTACCGATGAAGTTAACGTAAACAGGGTTGCCTTTGCTGCAGGCTGGTTTGTAACAAAAAATTTGTTGCTGAAAGGCGAAGTGGTAAACCAGCATTACAAAAATTTTCCTGATACCGATTACCGCAACGGCGCTAAATTTAACGGTTACGTGATTGAAGCTGTGGTTGGCTTTTAATATTTGCTGCTATTTTATCATAGCCGGGAAGTAAACCTCCCGGCTTTTTAATATAAAGCTTCATGATGAAGAATAAAGCACTGGCATCATTTATAGTTGGCATAATGCTGATGGCAAGCGGCTTCGCACAACCGGTTCTTAAAACAAAATGGATTGTTTTAAACAATGCTTCGGTAAGGGTAAATGGCAGTACCAACGTAAATAAATTCAGTTGCCTGGTAAATGGTTATTTCAGCCTTGATACAATTACCTGCTATAAAAATGGTAATGTTACCGCATTGCATGGAAAGCTGGCCATACCTGTTACCAGTTTTGATTGCATGAATGCCATGATGACAAGCGAGCTTCGCAAAACATTAAAAGCAAAAGAATTTGCCACGCTTAATATTAACTTTATTTCCCTCAATAAATATCCTGCCCTCAAGCCTGAACAGGAATCAATAAACGGCATTGTAACCATTGAACTGGCCGGCGTTACCCGGAAGTTTGAGGTCAATTACAAGATATCAATGGATGCCGGCAGGGTAATTCACATGACAGGCGTTCAAAGCATACATTTTTCTGACTTTAAGCTTACGCCTCCAAGAAAATTAGGCGGAATGATTAAGGCTGACGACAAGCTGGAAGTAATGTTTCAAATAAATTTCAGCATGGCTGAAGACTGAGAGCCTGTTTAAAAATTATTCAATAAAAGTTTTATAGGGATAAGTTGACCATTTCTTCTGATGCTTCCATAAGCAGTTCATAATTTCGGCATAATCTGCGTTCGTTATCGAACCAGGAAAATGTTCGCTCTGCTATCCATCTCTTATGCACCGGTTTGAAATTAGAGGAGTTACTTGCTTTACGAAGTACAACCTGTAGCCAATAACCAAACTTTTCTTTTACTTCTTTAAAAAAGGGGAATTAGCTCAGTTGGCTGGAGCGTTTGCATGGCATGCAAGAGGTCACTGGTTCGAGCCCGGTATTCTCCACAAACCCTGCCCATACGCCTTGCATGTTTACATCCTATGCCCGGCGTTTGCCGATAAATAGTATATTGGGCAAACGGAAAACCTGAAGCATCGCTTATTTCGTTACAACAATTCAGGAAAGCCTAATCTCCTCCGTAAGCGCGCCGCGCATCAGCTTATATTTTCAGCCAGGTGAATTATTACTTCAACAGTTGTTCCCAATGCCACTGCAATTTTTTCAAGCCGGGGAACGGTAACTTCAGTTGTTTTTTCTGTTTCTATATTGCTTAGGGCAGTACCTGAAATGCCCGTTGCTGCTGCAACTGCTTCCTGGCAAAGGTTTTTGGCAAGGCGTATGGCCCTGATGGCTTTTCCTACGTGCATAAGGTTTGGTTGTTTTGTCCGGGCAATAAAAAGGCTCAATAAAATTAAGCGTTTTTTCACCGCTCTTCCAAAAAAAATTCAGATTGTTCGCTAAGACAATTTTTGGAGCGGGAAATAAAAGGAATTTTTACCAGATAAAAAAATGGTATATTTCAAGTGCCACTTGAAATGTGGGCGCCCTTAAAATTTGGTTGCCTTAAAAAGGCCGCCTAATTTTATTTTCTGATTCCACCCAGTGTAAATACGGCTTTAAAACAGCTTGTATGTTTGCCATTTTTAATCAATATGAACCACCTGTTACAGTAACTATCCAGTTACTTAGTCAACTGCAGGTAAAAGTTACAGCGGCAACGGTAAATGAAACCATTTTAAACCATCCCGATTATCCCAGCCTTTTAAGCATCAGCGATGCATTAAACACCTGGCATGTTGAAAACGCCGCCGTGAGCATTGAAAACGACAAACTGGGTGGATTGCCTTTGCCGTTTATTGCATTTATAAAAAGCAACCCGGCTTTTGTTTTAATTACAGCAGTTAAAGATGGTAAGGTTTTTTATTTAACCGGAACAAATAAAACGACGGCAAAAGAATTACCGCAGTTTACAAAAGAATTTGGCGGGGTGGCGCTGCTGGCACAGGCAGGAGAAAATGCCGGTGAAAAAAATTACAGGCAATCAAAGAAAGCGCAATTTAAAAAACAGGCAGGGGCTTTGTTTTGTTTTGTGGCTGTTGTGGCATTGTTATTTGTATCTGTTTTTTTATTCATTAATAATAACCTGCAACATTATTTACTATTCCCTTTTTTAAGCATTTTAAATTTTGCCGGCCTTATAACTTCTGTAATTCTATTATGGTATGAAACTGATAAAACCAACCCTGCCTTGCAGAAAATATGCACCGGGCCCAAAACAAACTGCAATGCTGTTTTACATTCCAGAGCGGCAAAAATTGCCGGGCTAAGCTGGAGCGAACTGGGGTTTATTTATTTTGCCGGTTTGTATTTGCTGCTTTTGCTAACAGGCTTTACAAATAACCCGGCATTGCTGCCCTTTATTGAGTTGTTTAACCTTGCGGCTATTGTATATGTACCGTTTTCTTTATTCTATCAATGGAAAGTGGTTAGGCAATGGTGCCCTTTATGCCTTACGGTGCAAGCCATATTGCTGCTGCAGTTTGTAGTGGTTGTCAGCTATCAGTCTTCAGCTATCAGCCCTTATCAACCCCTCAACCTGGCAACTTTATCAACTATTTCAACGGCCTTCGTTCTGCCGGCAATAGCCTGGTTTATCATAAAACCATTATTACAGGTAAAGCAAAAGGCGAAACAGGATTTTCATGCTTTGCAGAGAATAAAATTCAATACGGAAATTTTTAATGCGCTGCTTGAAAAGCAAAAGCATTTAACTGAACCCACAGATGAGTTAGGAATTATTTTAGGAAATAAAAATGCTACTAACACATTGATAAAAGTATGCAACCCTTATTGCGGGCCTTGCGCCAAAGCGCATCCTGAAATTGAAAAGCTGCTGGAAGAAAATAATAACCTTAAAGTGCAGATAATATTTACGGCAACGAATGATGAACATGATACGAGAGCGTTGCCGGCAAAACATTTATTAGCAATTGCAGCAAACAATAATGAAACAATTACAAAGCAGGCGTTGGATGACTGGTACCTGGCAGATAAAAAAGATTATGATGTGTTCGCTGCCAAATATCCAATGCCTGCCCCACAGAATGGTCCTGGCGGGAACGGTGAATTAAAGATGCAGAACCGTAAAATACAAAAAATGAAAGAATGGTGCGATAAAGTTGATATAAGCTTTACGCCAACATTTTTTGTATCAGTTCCCTCCCCGAAGGG
>NZ_JASGEX010000064.1:0-11886 GCF_047606085.1 Parafilimonas sp. | reverse complement strand
CTACCAGTATTTTGAGGAGTTTCAATCGGCAATTGAGCAGTTCTTCTCTAATCTCGAATATCAATTGGATGAGCTGATATCTTTACTACAATTTAATTTCGGAATTATTAAAGCAACTTAGTATAACTATTCTCCATCTTTTCAACCAATGCAGGGGAATGCGGATTGGCTTCAAAATTTGCCGTAAGCTTTTCAAGCAGCGCATAAAGGAAATTATCATCTTTCCAATACAATATTCCATTTGCATGCACGGCCTGGTAATTCCAGGTGCTGGCAACATCTTTTTTTTCGTACCAGCCTGCGCTTACATAACTATGGGCGCCTGAAAATATAGCCAGCACACCGGGATTTTCTTCAAAAGCCAGTGTATGCTTTTGTTTGCGCATGATATGTGCCTGCAAAAAAATTTTATCTTCCCTTTCTTCTATTAATACCGGGATATGCGTGGCAACCGGCTGGTTGTTTTTATTGCATCCGCACAAAATAATGAAAGGATGCGCGCGCATAAAATCAATAACAGCCTTATTATTTTCAGCCTTGAAGTATGGAACGTTATACATAAGCGTTTAAAATTAAAATATATCAATCTTTCTTTCTAATTGCGCTCATTATTCTATTTTATAGATTGCTAAACTTCAATCCCACTGCAAAATGAGAATCTCCCCTTTATATATTCAAATATTTTGGTTTACAATCTTTTCTGCGGGCAGTAATGAATCAACTTCCTGTCAAGCAACAGCCTATACCACTGATGCTTTCCCGCATTCTATGTAGCAAAGGAAATATCAAAAAGCAAAGCTTATATTAAAACAAACAATACAAAATGAAACAACAATTTTACCTTTCAATTTTACTTTGCATAACACTCTTCTCTTGTGTTAAATTTAAAGAGTATGATGACAGGGCAAAGGATGCAAGAGAAACCAATTATGCATCTTTCGTTCAAACCGAGGATGGAAAAATTATCAGCGGGAAAACCTTAAAGCATAAAAATTACGATCCCTATGACCATAATCTTGTAAGGGTTACCGGTAATCCAAAAGCTTTTTCAATAGACGGCACCCAACATTCCGATGCAGATGTCATTGCTTTCCAGGATAGCAAAGCATACCATAAACGATTTCATGACCTGTATTTAATAAGGCTGGTAAAAGGTAAAATTAATTTATACTATTTCGATGTCACGGGCTACAATAAAAACTATACTTATTCAAACGGACCTACAACAGTACAAAGCACCAATAACAGAAGAAGCACTTATTTTTTTGAAAAAGGAAACAGTGGCATAACAAAAATAGGCCTTGCGGAGTTGAGAGAAGCGGTGAAAGACAATCGTTCTGCATTGGTCAAATTAAACAGCGCATATTCTAAAGATGATTATGCCAGGGAATTAAATATTGAGAAACTGGTTGCTGTAGTTCAGGCCTATAATAAATAGGCAACTTATCTGTAAAAAAATCAACTTGTTTTGATAGTATATTAAAGAACTTAGTATTGATAAAATCTGCTTCATAAGTTTAATCATTTTCGAAATTGATAATTGCAGCAGTTACTGCATGTAGTTGTTTTATTATGGCACAAAGAAACCTACGGGCAAAAGCGTTGGCAATCGTTAATTGGTGAAGCCTGTATTAAAGCGGATGAACTGTATTTTTTTATAACAGGCGGTAAGCAATGCGTCGGTAAAAAACAAAATGTTAGTGAATGGCAGGTTTAAGGAAGGTTAATTAACAAAGCTCCACCATATACCAATGCGCAGCCATACACCCCTTTCAGGATAGCCCGGCGCACTGTAATTATATTTGGTGAAAGCAAAGCCGTTGGCAAAGTCAATGGTGTTTAAGTTCTCCAGCCGCACAAAGCCTTTAAAGCCTCTTATGCGCATGTTAAGGTAGATATCCACATCGGGCCGGTTAGTAATAGTTGTGGTATCCTGGTAAACAAACTGCCCGTTGAGCGGCGAATAATCATCGGCTTTATACGGCGTATTGTACCTTACTTCAAGGCCTGTTGAGAGAAAAAGGTTTTTAAAGAAATTACCTTCAAAGGCCAATCGGGTGCGGCCCAGTACCAGCGGCACATTCACCGGCGCATTACCGGCTATTTGCTGCACATTGCCCTGCAAATACCAGCCTATGTGTTTGGCAAGTTTAACTTTTTTATAGGCGCCAATATTAAGCACATTAAAAACAGACGAAGACTGTTCGGGCGTATATAAACCGCTGAAATAGGCAAGGTTGGTTACCAGGTAATAATCGCCCGTTAATTGCAATGCAGCAGGCGGCACATTTATAACAGCGAATATCCGCGTTATATTCTCTTTCTTAAAACTGCCGGATGGATAAGAAGGGAAAGAGCTGAGTGAATAACGGGTGCCCGAAGCATCCGTATTATATTCACTCATAATAAAAGAAGGCGTGCGGTTCACATTTTGAAAGCCCACCTGTATGGAGCCAATATTCCTTCGCAGCGAGCGCTTCAAACTTATATAAGCAGAATAATCCCCGGCATAGTGGCCCGTAACATATAATTTACCGGCAGCTTCTACGTCGTATAACTGGTTGCGGGTGCGGTTACGGTATTCTGCGCCTGCATAAATATTGTTGTACTGGGTTTTAAGATAAGTTTGGCCCTGTATGTTTTCATAACCTGCATTCAGCTTTAAAAACTGGTTCAGGTTATTTTTCTGCGGATAGGAGATAATTGCAAGATCGTTGGTGATGGTTTGCCAGGTATCATTAAACTTAAGCGTATCTGTTCCTAAAGGGAAGATGGTATATTGCATGAATTTGGCATAGTCAGAGTCCTTCACTACATAATCATGATACTCATAACTTTTATTTGAATATTCGAGGGTATGCTGGAAACGCAGCCGTGGATAAAACAGTTTGATGGTGGATGAATCTGTTACGATGGAATCTTTCTGGCCAAAATCATAGCTGTGCCGCATTATCAGTGTAAAATCTTTGTATTGTGTGCCAAGAGCCACCGAGGCGCCAAAAATGCTGCGTTTGGTAACCAGGTCTTTTCCCAGCTTTGTTAATGCACTGGTGGGGTTATTCATAAAAAGGCTGTCGAGGTCCTGGCCTGGCTGAAGGCCGCCGTTTTCAGAAGAAAGAATTTTATTGGCTATTAAAATAATATTATTGGTGTACCGCCTGTTTTTGGTTTGAAAAAAGGTATTCACGCGGTTATTGCTTATGTTGGTGCTTTGGTTCCTGTATGTGCCCGGGGAGTTGATAACCCGGAAATCAAGCCCGATATTAAAATTGCTTTTCCGGTTTTGGGTGTGAAAAAGGTTGATCATTTGTTCGGCCCGGCTTCCCAGCAGGTAAACCGTTTCCGAATATGGCCGCGTGGTTTGAAAGAACCGTGTGCCTTCAGGCGTGTACCTGTACACATCATACGCATGAAAGCCCGCATCGAAACCTGGCTGCATTAAAGGCTGGAAAATATATGATTTGGCCGCATTTCCAAAATTGCCCATATCGTAATACCGCCACGAAACAGGGAAGCGCGTAAAGAAATCATCAATGGATGAATCAATTTTATTATTCCGCGTAGAGTCCCAGTAGTGAAATGAAATGGTAATAGAATCTTCATATTGATCGCGGTGCTGCAGTATTTGGTTGGTTGTATCTTTCTTACCGATGATCTTGCCCCGGCTGTCATACTCATATAAGCTCGTGTCCTGCGTTACCTGCGCATGTGCAATGGCAGAAAACGTCATCAGTAATACAAATAAAAGAAGGCGTTTTACTCTATTTTGATACATCGTTCAGGCAAAGATGCAAAGTAATCTGAAAGCTGTGAATGAAAAGGTAATTTGAAATATTAACTTCCGGCCGTGTAAATTTTTACAGCAGTTATATACCGTTTAACCCGAACGTACGTTATAATTAGTGCTTTTTGTTATTCAATTCCATCCAATAGCCGCCGCCCGGCAGGCTTGGTTTTTATAGATCCTGCCGCTCTTTACCACCAAATGAACAGACTGGTATGTTCGATATTATCCAACGGGTTTTTGCCAAATACCAACATATCTGCCCAGCTTATATTGGTGTTGTCACCATAGCCGTCAACTTAGGAGAAACACGATTAATAAAAGACCCCGAATGGGGTTTAATTTAAATAGCCATCGGTGCAACCGGTGGGCAAATGAAACGGTTTTGATATTGAACCCGCGCAGCGGGTTCAACAAAAACTTCGACATTTTTACCGTGAGTTTCGCTCACGGCTATTCAAATTCAAGCCCTTTGGGCTTTAGTTGACGGCTATGGTGTTGTCACCAACATGGATTCCAAATTTGTGCCTTCCATAAATGAAACCGCGCATGATAATTTTTTCTCACACAGCCTGTCCCGAACCAGTTTCGGGAGGGGAATGTACATAGCGAGGTTCTCCCGAAGCAAGTTCGGGACAGGCATGAGGCCATTGAAAAAATAAACTTGCACGAATGAAACGCCCATGTAAAATGTATTCAACACACAGGGGAATGTACATCAGGGCGTTCCATGAGGCAACTGAAAAAATAAACTTGTACGAATGAAATATAATTCAACCACCAACAAAGTCTCAACTACATTCACGGGCAATCGAAAGCCTGCGTCGCCAAAATTTTCTTTAAACGATCTGCTGAAATGCGAAATATTTTCGAAACCACTTTCAAAGGCAGCTTCAGATATGGTTTTGCGGCCCTGTTTTAAAAGTTGCGTGGCATGATGTAATTTCTTTTCAGGCAACCATTTTCCCGGCGTGGTATGATACAGTTTTTGAAAGTCCCGCTTAAATGCGCTCAGGCTGCGGTTGCATAATTTCGCATATTGTTCCGGCGTAAGGTTAAAGCAAAAATTATCCTGCATAATGCGTTGCAAGGTTGCCGATTGCGGTTCATGCATTAATGCAGAGAAATAAGACAATAATTCAATGTTATGTGCATTTCCTTCTCCGCAATGTCTCTTTAGCAAAGCCAAGAGCGCAGGAAACGACATTGCGGCCTATGAAGCATAAAAGCCATAATTTATCGTAACTTCAACCATGCCTGTTTGCAAAGCCATACCAGAAAAAGATGGAGTGTATTTCATGACATGTACCTGTACAAACCGGCTTCCATTGTGCCTTGCAATTACAAAAACAGAGGAACCCGCACAAGCCCCCAACAGACAAAGGCTAATTCTGCGAACTTGCACTATGTATAGAAACCCTCAAACCGGTATAAATGCCGGTTGTTGATGAAGTTCATTAGCATCTATAAATAATACAACATCAAACCTGCCAATGCGCCTGTAAGCGTATTTAAAAAATTCACCACATCATTACTTATAATATGCCTTCGTTCTAAGGTAGCGCCTAAAACAGAATCAGTTAAATTACCGGTTGTTCCGGCAATAACAATCCATAACCAATGAATAGCCAATCCTGTTTGCACTGTATATACCAGCGCAATTAAGCTGCTGCCTGCCATGCCAATCATTGTTCCTTCAAAACTTATTACGCCGTTCAGCCCGCGTATATCTTTTTTAAAGCTGGTGATGTTATAAAACTTCCTGCCATACACATTGCCTAATTCAGAAGATACCGTGTCAGCAGTGGCTGATGAAAGGCTTGATGCAATCATTAATAACAATAATGGCTGATGTTGCCAAAACGCAAAAGACAGCAACGATAATATGGCGGCAACGCCGCCATTTGCTATAACCTGCGCTGCTGTTCTTTGCCCGCGATGATGCTCTGCCAAACCGGCTTGTTGCTTTGTGCGCATCTTCCATGAAGTGGCAAGCATGGCGATTATAAAAAAGGCAGCAAGCAAAGCAATACCGGTGTAACCTGTGCCAAGCCAGGTAGCAAAGCCAATTATTATTGCAGCAATAGCAGCTTTTGCATCTAATTTTTTTAAAACAATGGTTATGCCCGCTGCTGCGCACAGTAAAATAAAAACAACGCCGTTTTCCCGCATATATGCCACAAGATTAAGATTTTTCCCTGCCGGTTTCGGCGAAGCGTTCACGATATCCCGGCGAAGTTTCCGCAACGGCGTACAGGCGCCACCACAAGTGTTCGAAACCATTTTCTTAAAGCCTCACAGAGGCTTAACGTGTGTACAATGCTGCCCGTAATGTTTCTTTACCGTTGCATTGGAACGGAACGTTTACGCGTACCACACCTATGGTGTGGAAATCCCCCTGGCACAATTATTTCTACACACGTGGGCGATTCTATGGATCGCGATCGCTAATGCAGATTTCAAACACTTGTGCAGGCGCCACTTCGCCGCATCTGCCTTAAAGTGTATAACTTTTATTCAACATCTAACAATACAATAAGGTAAAAACTTCGCTTCACCTTATAACGATCATTTTGATGCTAATTCAACAAGGCTGGTACTATACCTCGCTTTTCTTATTCAATATTTTCAGCAAACCTGTATAGGCTGTTTTATAAAACCCGGCGGTGTATTTTACAATAGCAGACACTTCAAACCCTATATGGCGCCGCATAACAAAATACCAGAAAACGGTGCCTGTTACAGAAGCGATCAATGTGCCTATAGCGGCTCCATAAAAACCAAAATAATAAAGACAGGCGTAATTAATTAATAAACCTTCCGCCAAACCCAGTGTATTTATCCAAAAGCACAATGCAGGTTTATTAATCGAATTTAAAAGATTGGCCGCCTGGTTTTGCATGGGCCTGAAAAGGCTGGAGAGCATGTACAACTGCAATATAAGCGCTGCATCTAAATAAGAAGGGCCGGCAATGATTGTTATAACCAGCTTCGGAAACAGGATAACAAAAATGGCAAATGGTATAGTAAAAGAAAGTAAGATGGATACCATCTTTTCATAAAGATATTTTACCCGCTCTTTGCCCTCATAAGCAGATGCCTGTGCCGTTTTAGGAAAGAGAATTTCCGCAGCGGCATACGATGGAATATCAACCATTCCGTTTATGCGCGAAGCGGTATTATAAAACGATACCGAGCTGCTTGAAATAAATTTTGCAGCCATTACCTTGTCTATGTTGGAATAAATATTCCCCATAATGCCCGACCCGAAAATATAACCGCCATATCCCAAAATCTTTTTTATCCATGCCGCCTTGGGCGTATAACGGTGCACCAAATATTTTTTCGTAAACGCATATAAGGTTATGGTGCCGGCGAGTATGCTTACAGATTGATATAGCGCCAACATGTTTAAAGAAAAATTTGCCTTAAAAAACAAATTAGCTGCTATTAAAATAAAAAAAATAACCTGCCGAACCAGATAACCGGCAGACACGCCTTTGAAGTCGAGGTAAGATTGCTGCACAGCCTCCAGGTGCGAAAAGAATATCATGCATACAATGCCCGGGATAAACCACAGCAGCATGGATGATAATGCTAAGCCGGCATTTAATTCAGTGCTAAGCCATTCCGAACCTACCCATATAAACGCTATAAAAATGATGCTTATAACCAGGTTAATAATAAACGATGAAGAAGCAACTTCGATCTTCTCTGAGTCTATATTACTGCTGCTTACATAACGCACATGTGCATTTTTCAATAACCCGCTTTTGGAAGCTTCAAAAACAGTGGTAACCGTTAAGAACAATGCCCATATCCCCATTTCGGTATGCGACAATACGCGTGCAAGCACCATGAAATTGATCAACCCGAAAAAGGTAAGAGAAAAACGTTGTAGGATAGTATAAAAAGCAGATCGTATCCAGTAAGATGAGAAATGCTTTTTAAAATTTTTTATAGCGATGACTTAAGGTTTATAGTGATTAATAATAAGCTGTACAGACCGGCGCTAAATTAGCAAAGTATCCCAGATTCGCATTTTATCCGCAGCACAAATGCATTAAAATTCTTATGAAGCGCCTGCGCCTCCTTTTTATCCCTTTTAAATTTTATGCGCTTGCCCTTATAAATAATCTTCCCTGCTGCAACAGCACCCTATTAACAAAGAGCCGTTTATCTTCTGTTTGAAAAACCTGTCAGCAAAATCCAGGTGTTGCCGCCAGTCGTAAAGCTGTATGTCATGGCTGCCTTCATGTATCGGTTTCCAGGTAATCCATAGCCCTGCTCAGGCCCCAGGCCCACACGCCGATGGCGCCCCATTCGCCGGGAGCAGGTTTTGTTTGACCATCTTTATAAAACAAAGGCGCAATACCTGCATTAACACTGTTGCCGCTGTCGGGTTGAAGATCGCCATAATATATTGTTGCCAATCCATAGCCACGGCTAATAATTTCCTCCACCGGCCACCCGCCTGCCTGTGCACCGCGGGAAGCTTCGGTAGCATAATGATCTATATATGCTGCCCCTTCATCATACCGTACCCACCCTGCATGGGCGCAAGGTACTGTCTATAATGCCAATTCTTTGATAAAAACAATACACATTCTTATGCGGCGTGAAGTATAAAAAAAATCGGATTATGAAGAAATGCTTTGGCGCTAATATTAGTTGAGCGCGGTAATAATATCACTTCACTATCGGCAATATTAATTTGGAGGCATTGCCTGCATCATGATAAACTTTTATATCTGATTTTATAAAATCACTGTCTTTTGCATGATAGATGTCAATGAATTGCTGCGGGTTTCTGTCAACCAGCGGGAACCAGGTGCTTTGTACCTGCACCATTATCTTATGCCCTTTTTTAAAAGTATGCGCCACATCGGGCAGCTCATATTTTACTTCGGTTATTTTGCCCGGCACAAAGGCTTCCGGTTTTTCAAGGCTGTTGCGAAACCGGCCCCGCATGATCTCTGCGCGTACCAGCATCTGGTACCCGTTCATTAAATAGGTATCTGTATCGCTGTATGTAAAATCATCCGGAAAAACATCTATCAGCTTTACAACAAAATCCGCATCAGTGGTGGAAAGGCTTACCAACAGATCGGCAATCACCGGGCCTGCCAGTGTTACATCTTCTGTTAATGCACCTGTTTCAAAGCTCAATACATCTGTTCTGCGTGAAGCAAAATGCTGGTCATCGGTCATATACTCTCTTGTGCGATGGCTCAGTTCACCCTCTGCATAAGGAACGGGATGTGCGGGGTCACTTATGTATTCAGAAAAACTTTGTTTGGCAGCAGTGGGTTTGCTGAAGAAAAGCTGTTTATTATTACCCAGATAAATATCCGTCATTTTAACGCCGGCGGGCGGCCAGCTTGCCAGCTTATGCCACTGGTTTTCGCCGCTGAAAAATACGGTTGCTTTCGTTAAGCTGTCAACAGAGCCTTTGCCTTTTAAATAATAATTGAAGAAAGGAAATTCAATATGCTGTTCATACCATTCCGCCGTATTGCTGCTAAACTGAACATTGCCCAGGTTGAAACCTTTCTTACTTGCCCACTGGCCATGATACCAAGGGCCTTCCACAATGCTTACATGGGTTGCCGGGCTTTGCTTTTCTATAGCTTTAAACGTATTCCAGGCGCCAAAACAATCTTCCGCATCAAACAAACCGCCCACAACCATTACAGCAGGTTTTACATTATAACAGCCAACCCTTGCATTGCGCGCCTTCCAGAAAGCATCATACGTTGGATGATTCATTACTGTATCCCAAAACCACACACTGTCTGCATTTGCTACTGCAGTTAAATTGGGCAAAGCGCCCGTTTTAAAATAATAATCATACTTGTTGCTGGTAAATAATTGTTTTGCATCCGGCCCAACGGTGGTAGGAGCAGACCTTGGTTTGCCAAAGCCTCTGCCAATATAAAATTCATAAGCGTCCATGGCAAAGAAAGCGCCGTTATGGTGAAAATCATCGCCTGCAAACCAGTCTGTAACGGGCGCCTGCGGGCTCACTGCTTTCAATGCCGGATGCCCGCTTAATGCCGCTTCGGTTGAATAAAAGCCAGGATAAGAAATGCCCATTACACCCACCTTGCCATTGTTGTTTGGTATATTCTTTATCATCCAGTCAATGGCATCATACGTATCGCTGGCTTCATCAATCTCTTTGCCTTTTTTATTGGCATTGAATGGCCGCACATTGGCAAAATCGCCTTCGCTCATCCACCGGCCACGCACATCCTGTGTAACGAGTATATAGCCTTCGCTGAGGTATTGGGTAAAATAGCTGAGCCAGTATTTTTTATAATTGCCTTCGCCATAAGGCGCACAGGAATAGGGTGTGCGGGTTAAGAGTATGGGATGTTTTTCCGAGCTGTCGCCGGGGATATAAAAAGATGTGAAAAGCTTTACGCCATCCCGCATGGGGATATAAACTTCTTTCTTGGTATAATGTGTAACAAACCAGGCGGAATCAATTGTTTGAGCGAAGATGCGGCTGCATGCAAACAGTAAAGCAATAAGGATAAATTTTTTCATGGTATTGATTTGGTATAATAAGCGAATGCTTCAAAAATATAGAATTATCATCGGGAATTGAGGGGTGTATTTCAAATTTTCGCTTCATACGCGGCACTGCGGTCGGTGAGACACCGACCGGTAGCGGGCTCTACAGGCGGGTGTCCACCCACCTGCGAAAATTTGAAATACACCCGAATTGAGCAATCAGGAATTTAATGCAGTTGCTTTAAGGCAAACATCTCTTTAAACTAAAAAACAACACGTAAATCTGCGCACTTGTAAACTTTAAAGATTTACTTTTCATATTTCCAGTTTTGGCTTTTTCCTTCGGCAATCCATTCAACAGGTGTTGCTATTCTTTTAAGTTTTGTGGGCGCTGTTTTGGCTTCTGTTATCCAAAGAATATTCGCTTTTCTTTTGCCGGGGGGAAATTATCAAATACTTTTTGTGCTTGTTTATTCTTTTTCAGGGCAGCTGCAACATCCAGAGGCAATTCCGGTGCAGCAGGAGCAGCTTTCTTTGGTTTGGGCGCTTTAACATTTTCATCATTCAGCCTCATCGCTTCTTTTATATGAGCGGTCAATATATTTTTTCCGGAGGAATATCCTTTACCGATGTTATTCTGCCGAAATTGCCCATGCTATCCCTTTCAGAAACCTGCATAATGCCTTCTGGGTCTTTCATGAGCCTTGCTTTCCAGAACATGAATGAATAATGTTCTTTAAATGCGGCCATGGCGCACAAGGAACTGCCTTTGTAATTAAAAAAAGGCATGCCCCGTTTTATTGTTTCCTCTGCATCAAAACCAGCGTTGTGAACAATTTTTCTTAACTGGTTTAAAACCGGCCTTCTTTTCAATATAGTCATCTATTCATTTGTCAATAATGGGCATGCAAAAAAGATATAACCAAACGTACATTAATTTTTTATGCGCGTTAATACAGCAATACCTCTTTCTGTATATTTATAAAAAAACTTCTGTGCCTCTCCCTTTATTAAGAGAACGGTATATGGTTTATTGAATAAAGTATAAACAAATTTGGGATGAAAAAAATTATATTGCCTGCATTATGCACCGTTTTATTATCAACCGTTTCTATGGCACAATCACCAGCAAAAATATTAAGGCATGTTGTTTTATTTGGATGGAAGGAAGGCGCTGATTCAGCAGCCATTGACAATGCTGTAAAAGCATTTGCCGCATTGCCAGGTAAAATAAATTTGATAAAAGCATTTGAATGGGGCATCAACAACAGCCCTGAAAAATTAAACCAGGGCTTAACACATTGTTTTATGCTGGGCTTCAGCAGCGAAGAAGACAGGGATGCTTACCTCGTGCATCCTGATCACGTTGCTTTTGCCAAAATACTTTCGCCTGTATTGGCTAAGGTAACGGTTGTTGATTACTGGGCGCAGTAGGTTTCTGGCAATAAGCTATTGCATTACATTATTGTCCGGATAACTTGGGCTAAAGCCCATTGTGCAAGGGTTTCAGATATATAACCCCGGGCTTAAGCCTGGGGTTAGTAAAAAGCAGGCCCATAAAGGGCTTTAGCCCAAGAGAAAAT
>NZ_JASGEX010000063.1:0-27240 GCF_047606085.1 Parafilimonas sp. | reverse complement strand
TTCATTTTGCCCATGCGATAATTTGCGACCATCTATCTTTTGGCCTATAAGTACTTCTAAATTTTGCATACGCAAAAGTAGGAAAATAAAGCGAGAAATGTCGCCTATCCTGTGAAATAGTTAGTAACAGTTTGCTTTATTACAAATTGGTTAGCAGGAACCAACAGATGTTTTTCTAAAGGCCAATTCTTCAAACAGCTTAAAAAAATTACCGCTTATTCGTACAAGCAAGATTGCGACAGTAGATAAAACTTTAGCAAAACGGCTTTTAGGAAAACGCTCAGCAGCTGAATTATTAGAGTTAGACGGAAAACTCAAAATATTATTACAGCTAACTTAACAAAAGGCACATACCACCAATAACAAAGATTCGTTGCGTACGAAGTGCCGCAATGAACCCGCCGCTGCGGTTCTGCATATTGATGATTTGGGGTTCTTCCTTCTTCTTACACCACCTGCCTCTCCTTTAACTCTAAATATTTATTGATGGTATTGGCCGTAAGTTTTTGCGGCGCTGTAAGCAAACTCATAATACCATGTTTTTGCAGCTCTTTTACTATCTGCCTTTTCTCAAAAGCAAACTTGTTGGCGATGGTTTGATGATAAACGCCTTCAACCGTTTGCGCTTTGGTTTGCTGTAATGCGGCGAGTTCTGTGTTTTCAAAAAATATAACCAGTAAAGGATGGTGCGTTGAAAGCTGCTTTAAATAAGGTAACTGCCTTTCCATACTATAGAGGCTTTCAAAATTGGTGAAAAGAATTAGCAGGCTCCGCTGTTTTAAATGATAGCGCGTATGCACATACAGGGCTTCAAAATCACTATCCATAAAATCTGTTTGCTGCCTGTATAAAGTTTGCAGGATAAGGTTTATTTGCGCCGGTTTCTTATCGGGCTGAATAAACTGGTCTGTCTTTTTATCAAACGTTAGCAAACCGCTTTTATCCTGTTTTAACAGAACTATATTGCTTAATACAAGCGTTGCATTAATAGCATAATCCAGCAGCGTCATGCCTTCAAATGGCATTTTCATACTGCGGCCTTTATCTATCAAACAAACAACCTGCTGGCTGCGCTCATCCATATAATTATTCACCATCAGGCCGCTTTTGCGGGCGGTGGCTTTCCAGTTGATGCGGCGGTAATCATCGCCCTGCACATATTCTTTTATCTGCTCAAACTCAAGGCTGCTGCCCAGCTTGCGCAAACGCCTTGAACCACCCTGCCGCAACTGGCTGGTAACGGCCATCAACTGGTATTTCTTCATCTGCATGAACGATGGATATACAGCAACCTTCTGTTCTTCACCACCTGTTATATGGCGAATGACCATATTCAGCGGCCCGCGCAAAAAAATATTAATGATACCGAAAAAATATTCACCGCGTTCTGTTGGCTTTAAGTAATAATCAAATGAAAGCACTTCATGCTCTTTCATCCCGAAATTCCTTTTCCAGTTTCTTTGCTGAAACTGCACAGGCAGCTCATCAATAACTTCAACAGCTACTTTATATGCCCGCCGGTTAGTGAGCTCAATCGTTACTTTATTTTCATCGCCGTTGCTAAAGCGTTCGGCGCAAAAACGTTTTGCCGTTACAGGTTTACTACCTGCAAATACAATAATAAAGTCAAGTATAACAGTGAGGCATAAACACAGCAAAGCAATGGTTGCAATCTGTTGCAAAGGCCCAGCAAAGAATGCAAGAATAAACAGTGCGACAATAACAGAACCAATGGTATAAAATAACCCGGTAAAATAAAAACGCAGGCGGTAAAATATACGCTTCAGCATTATCTTGGCACTTCAATGGAATGAATAATTTTTTCAATTACCTCGTCTTCATTTATTCCTTCCATTTCTTTTTCAGGCGCAAGAATGATGCGATGCCGCAGCACCGGCCTGGCTATATAAATAATATCATCCGGAATTACAAAATCCCTTCCTGATAAGGCTGCATACGCTTTGGCCGCATTTAATATGGCCAGCGTTGCACGGGGCGAAGCGCCAAGGTAAATGGCTTTATCATTTCTTGTGGCAACCGCAATTTTTACAATGAAATGAATAAGTTTTTCTTCCACCACAATATGTTTTATCAGTTGCCTTAAATGAACAACCTGTGCATCACTTATTACGGGCTCAACAATATTCAGCACGTTATCTTCTGTAAAATGATGGAAACGCTGCAGCATGCTTACTTCTTGCGCTTCGTTGGGATAAGGTACAATTATCTTGAACAAAAACCTGTCTAGCTGCGCTTCCGGCAAACGATAAGTGCCTTCCTGCTCAATCGGGTTTTGTGTGGCAATCACCATAAAAGGGTTTTGCATTATATGCGTAATGCCATCCATAGTTACCTGCTGTTCCTGCATTACTTCAAATAACGCGGCCTGCGTTTTGGCAGGGGCACGGTTTATTTCATCAATCAAAACAATATTGCTGAAAACGGGACCGTGCTTAAATTCAAACAGGCCTGTGCCGGGGTTGAAAATGTTGGTGCCAAGCACATCGCTTGGCATAAGGTCCGGCGTAAACTGTATGCGGCTGAAACCCGTTTTTAAACATTTTGAAACCAGCCTTGCCGTTAAGGTTTTGGCAACGCCGGGCACGCCTTCAATCAATACATGGCCGTTGGCAAGCAGCGCCACCATAATTAAACGCACCATATCATCCTGCCCGACTATAACTTTTTTTATTTCGGATTGCAGATTGAACATGGCTTTATTCAAATCTTCAAGGTTTATTCTTTGCTCAAAAATTTCTTCATTCATTTAAAAGTTTTTGTCTGTCAATGATAACAATAAATTCAACATGCATAACAATGCATTGCAAGCTGTTTAAAAGTGCGGAGATTATGCAATAGATTTCCGGTAGTTTGCAGGGCTTATACTCCTTGCTTTTTTAAAGAAGTGCGATAAATGGCTTTCATCTGTAAATCCAAATTCATCTGCTATTTGCTTCATGGTTGTTTTGCCCGATGCAATTCTTTTTTCAATAAGCCTGATGCGGTAATCATTAATGTAATCCCGGTAACTTATCTCAAAATTTCTTTTAAAATAGGCGCTGAAATAAGCCGGTGAAATGTGAAAATAACTGGCGATATTTTTTATAAGTATCAACGATGGTTCGTAAATATGTTGATGTATATATGAAATCAGCTCTTCTTTACCAGGCTGGCCGTTATCAATGCGGATACCGAGTTTGGCAGCCGCTTCGCGTATCAAGCCAAATATGGAAAGCAACTGGAAATATACCAGCGGAGAAGACGCCACATCTTTACGGCAGTTATAAGCCACTATATTTTCAACTGTGTTTTTAAGTATGGATATACAAGGCTCATCCATCTTCAGCTTTACTTCTTTCAGCAATTTATTATGCATGATCTCCTCAGGCCTTGTAACAAGAAAGGCATCCGGGTGGTTGAACTTGTGGCTTTCAAAATAACTGTCGGTAAATTTTATAAAAGTAAAATGGGTGCTTTTTTTAATATCAAAATAATGCTCGTCTTCTGGGGAAAGAATAAACAGGTCGCCCGCTTTATAAGGTAACTGGTTATGATTGAGTAAATGAATGCCGTAACCTTTTCGTATATAAATCAGTTCATAATAAGTGTGGCGATGAACGGGGAGATGAAATTCCCGTTCTTCAAAATCATCAATAACCAGCGGTTCAAATTGCTTTCTTCTCATGAAGGTAGTATAATGTTAACTGATGAAATAATAATATAAATCTACTGTACAAATGTGAAACAGGCCGGTAACTGCTTCCTGCATGGGATAACATTTAATGCTAAGAACGGCTGGAGTGTTTATATCACTCTATAATTTATATTCATTATCGCCGGGCGTGGCATCCATAAAAATGCCGCCATCTAATTTTACAGCACTTAATGCTGCTTTATTATCAATTGTAACGGTAATGGTTTTATCATTTTTGCTCCAGACTGCGGGTGTGAAATGCTGTGTTGTTTGCCGGCCATTTTTATCTGTTGCAATTACATTAAACGGAATGGCAAAGCCGCCAACATTTTGAATGGTTATGGTTGTTTTATTATTTTTTAACTGGACGTTGTTGATTTTTAAATCAAGATAATTATTGCTGAAGAACCAGTTGTTCCAGAACCAGTTTAAGTTTTGGCCAGCGCCTGTATTTATTGAATAAAAATAGTCCCACGGAATTGGATGCCTGCCATTCCAGTTATCCATATAATGATGCAAAGCCTTTTTAAACAGATCGTCGCCCAGCAAATCTTTTAATGCGAGGTAAGATAAAGATGCTTTGCCATAAGAATTATTACCATAACCGGCGCCGCTTACCTGCGTTGACATACTAATGATGGGCTGGTCTTCTTCCGTAGAAGGATCATTGATATACCTTCTTATCCTGAAACTTTTATAAAAATTATCTGCGGCTGTTTTACCGTTCTCTTCAATGCCAATTATATATTCCCAGGTGGTGGCCCATCCTTCGTCCATAAAAGCATAACGTGTTTCGTTAATGCCCATATAAAAAGGAAAATAGGTGTGCGCTATTTCATGGTCTGCCACCAGTTGGGCAAAACTCAAATTATCTGTGGTGCCGTCGTTTATCATCATCGGGTATTCCATATCTGCATAGCCCTGAAAAGATGTCATCTTTGAAAACGGGTAAGGAACACCGGGCCATTGCGTAGAAAAGTACCTTAAAGCATGCTGTGCAAATCTGGTATAAGCGTGAAAATCTTTTGCTGTGTCGTTATAAGCAGATTGCACACTGGCGCGGCGATTGTTTTCAGGATCAACAATAACGCTTGCGGCATCCCAAACATAATTTTTGCTTGTGCCAAAACATACATCGGTAATGTGATCTGCTTTAAACTTCCAGGTGTTCCATTCGTTTTGCTGCGTTATTTTTCCCTGCTGCATTTCATCAAAACCGGCAATTTGTATAACACTGTCTGACGTGTAAGATGTTTTCAAACGCTGTGCTATAGCAGGTTGCAGCACCTCGTCCGGATTTAAAAAATCACCTGTAGCCCATACAACAAAATTTTTGGGTGCTGTTACATTTAACGTGTAATCATTAAAATCATTATAAAACTCCTGCCGGTCTGTATGCGGTATCATATCCCAGCCATTGTAATCATCATATACAGAAACACGCGGATAGCTGTAGGCGCAGTAGAAAGTGGTTGAATCAATCTGGCCTTCCCTGCCGCTTTGCCTGGATAAAGGATAGCTCCATTCAATTTCCAGCGTGGCATTGGAATGCGGCATCATTGCAGATTTTAATTTTACCGGGTTTACTGTGCCCCAGTCGTCGCTGTTGATATCGTAAACTGTTCCATCAATTTTAAATGAAGCAATATGTAAGCCTGAGTCAAGAAAATCGTTGCCTGCCATGCCGGAACGTGGCGCATTAGGTTTATGAATGTTATTGACAAAGCGGATGGCAATCATGCTTAATGTATCAGGACTGTTGTTGGAATACACAATTTTTTCTGTTCCTGATATGGATTTTGTGTCTGCATGAACTGTAACATTGATATCATATACACCTTTGTTTTGCCAGTAATCTGGCCCGGGCGCACCGGTTAATGCGCGTGTGCCTTTTGTATAGGCATTTTTAATATTGCGGGGCATGTAAAGGTCTTGTGCACTGATAAAGGAATTTGATAAAGTAATCAAAATACAAAGCAGGCAGATACGTGTCATGAATTTTTATTTTATTGTGAATGATTGTTATGATAAATATTCCCTTACACTTTTTTGAATGGTTTTTTTTACAGAATCCCATGTTTGATTTTTAAGGCTTACGGGATCTTCGCTTTCCTCTGCATCATCAAAATAGGTGATGGCTTGTGGAATAGTTATTAAAAGGTTTTGCGAAGGGTATTTTTTATTATGAAAAGAAATCATTTCAGCTAATTTATAATGTTGCAAAAGCTCTGCTAAATCCCAGAAATCTTTTTTCTTTCCTCTTCCTAGTATAGCATTTATTTTCATCGCGGTAATGTCGGGTGAACTGTATAAGCGTATGCCTTCAATAGTATCAGGCTGGTGTATGATTGGATGTTTATAGTGTATAATATCAACTTTTATTTCTTCTATAAAGCAAAAAATCCCCCATTTCGGATTTTGATTTTCCATATAAAAATCACCGGAAAATTCTTTTTGTAACACATTTACGATATTTGCAGTATCGAAATTTTCATTTGAAAAAAGATCAAGATCAACTGAAATTCTATGGCCGAATTTTAACGCCAGGGCAGTTCCACCAACAAGATAAAAGCTATTAAATTCCTTTAACCTCATTACCCGCTTTAATATGGATAAAGCGCCGGGTTTAATTGCCTCAGTTTGTAGCATTTAAAATCATTAACTGGTGTATCAATTATAGCAGAAGCCAGGTGTAATCTTCTTTCGGGAAGATATTTTGCTGTGATCAATATATCCTTTATCAATTCATCGCCGTAATATCTTCTGCATTGGCGTATATCATCCACATCGCCCCGCTCAAATACACGTTCAATTACAAACCTGGCACGTTTATCATAATCCAAAGCATCAAAATTCACGTCCCAGAAAATGCGCCGGTTAAAAACAGGTTTTTTACTCGCTTTATTCATACGGTAAAGTTACGGTTTGAATTTTCAAGCCGGTTGTTTCGCTTTATTGTTTTTCAAAATCATAATAATAGGCCTGGAATAGCACAAATGCGATAATGAGCATTAAGATGCCAGGTAAAATGCCTGTATTGTAGAGTATAATAAAAAACAGGCCCATCGCTATGCCAAATACTATTTTAATAAAGGCAGCAGCCCGGCGATTATTTTAAGGAAGGTTGTTTTACCGCTGCCGTTTTCACCCTGCAATAATATTATCCCATTTTGTATAACGAGCGATGGCACGTTCAGCGCCGTAGTGGTTGAATATTCTTTTTTAAGGCTGTTAAAACGCAGCATCAGCTAAATAAAGCAAATTCTGTATTGCAGGGGAATACTTCATCAATTTAAACAAATTTTTATTGCATGCCTATGTCTTGCTTTGGGAGCAGTCCAATTATAGTACTGGCATTAAAACAAAAACCGCCCCAATGAATGAAGCGGTTTGAAAATACACCCCAGATCAGAAGCTTGTGCTTAATGTTATATCAATAGCCCGTATTATTCGGCAGCAGGTTGGGGTTAACGTCAATTTCCTGCTGTGGCACGGGAAACAACAATTGCTTTTCGGCAAAGGTTGCGCCTGCGGTAGTGGTATGCCCTATAAAATCATCCCAGTTGCCTGTAACATCGTTATGCACTTTGCGGGTGCGGATCATATCAAACCACATTTTGTTTTCAAAACATAATTCATAATAACGCTCCAGCCATACTTCCTGTTCAAAATCTGCCTGGCTCATGCTGCCTATGGGCGCAAGATTGGCCCTGGTCCTGATGGCGTTTACGTAAGCAATGGCATTGCTGTTGGGGCTGCCTTCCGCCCGGTTGGATGCTTCTGCATACATAAGATAAACATCGGCCAAACGATATAAAGTATAATTCAGATCAGACTTTACCGTGCTGGTAACTGCAACAGAATCGAACCATTTGTATATGTAGTGATGAGAAAAATATACTGTATCTGTGGCCGGCGCTTTTCTTTTGTATTTACTGTAAAAGAATTGCCTTTCCTGCGCCCTTTTATCACCTGCAGGGAAGGAAGCATAAAACTCGTCAGTAGGATAAACAGAGCCGTATTCATCAGAATATTCTGATATGCCGGAATAGTTTGGAATGGTAAGCGGCGTTAACGGGTTGGTAGAAGGCACGCTCGCTGCATACTGCACCTGGAAAATAAATTCACCTGTGTTTTTATTGGCCGGGTCTATCATATCGGTATATGCAGGAAACAGGCTGTAGCTGCCGCTTTGAATTACTTCAAGCGAACGTTTTGCTGATTCTGCATAATACGTATCTCCGCCATTTATAGCAGCGCCGGCATAAGTGAGATATACATCTGCCAGCAGGGCTTTTACTGCGCCCATAGAAACGCGGCCTGTATTATCGCTCCACGCAAGTGTGGATACTTCTGCGGTTAACAGGTCGGGGATGATAATGCTGTCGTATATATTTTTTGCCGGCGACCTTGATAGTTTCAGGTTGTTGATATCTGTGGGAACAACCGTTACATTCGGAACAGCGCCATACATTCTAACCAGGAAAAAATAATACAGGGCGCGCAGCGTATGCACCTCTGCCAGCATGTTTGTTTTATCGGCATCCGTTAAATCGGAGGCCGTAATATCCGGTATTTTCTGAATAGCCAGGTTGCAGGCGCCGATGCCTTTATACAGGTTTTGCCACCATGTATCAAAATAAAATGAGGTGGCATTGTAAGCCAGGGTTTGAAAAGTTACAAAGCCTGTTTGGCCCAGGTCGCTGCCAGATTTGCCGGTAACAAACTCCATGAGGTTCCAGGTATTGCCGCCGTAAGAAGACGACTGGCCGCCCAGCATGCTTCCCTGCAGGTTTTGGTAGCCGGCATCAGCAAAAGCGCGGGCTACCTTGCTGCTGGATACATTTGATTCCGGCGTTAAAAAATTGGTTGGGTTTTCTTCCAGGAATTTTTTGCAGGAGCAGGCAAGCAATAGCAGCATGGCCATCCATATATTTTTTGTTGATTTCATCTTATTTATTTTTCATTAATGATTGATGATTTTCTTCGTTGCTTCATAAAGCCATATTGTTTTTAAAATACAAGCGATACGCCCAGATTCCAGGTGCGTGGGCGGGGATAGGCAAAGAAGTCTAAGTTTTGAGAGAAGGAGCCATTGGCGCCGTATCCGGAATTGAATGTATCCACTTCAGGATCGTACCCTGTATATTTTGTAATGATGAACAGGTTTTGCACGCTGGCATAAAAACGAAGCTTCTGGATTTTCGCTTTGGCTGCGGAAGGCGTATGCACCGTATAGCCCAGCACAAAGTTTTGCCCGCGTATAAATGAGCCGTCTTCCACCCACCAGGTATCAAAGTGCGAATCCTGCGCATATTTATAATTACGCACCTGCGAAATCATGGTGTTTTGATGGTCGGGTGTCCAGGCATCTAACACGGTGGCAAGGCTGTTGGCAATGGTTTGCCTGTCTTCGGAAGAGTGCTTAAAGTTTGCGGCTGTGTTTACACCTTCCACAAAACGGATATCAAAGCTAAAGTCCCAGTTTTTATAGCTCATGCTGCTGCTGAATGTGCCCGTCCATTTAGGATAAGCCTGGCCTATAATGCTGTAGTAGTTGCTGCCATCATCGTTATAAATATATTTCCTGTCGCCAGTTTTTAAACCATGCTCGGCTGCTTCATCCGCTTCTTTATCGCTGTAAGTGCCCAGGCGTGTCATGCCATAAAACGAACCAATAGGCTCGCCTACCCGGATGATAAAATTCTGTCCGAGAAAATTGGGGCCCGGAAAAATATCTGCATTGCCATCATTCAGCTTCAGCACCTTGTTTTTGTTGGTGGCAAAAATGAAGCTGGTAGTCCATGTAAAATTTTTTCCTTTAATATTCTCCGTGGTAAGGTTTACTTCCAGGCCTGTATTTCTTACCGATCCTATGTTTCTGTACACGTTAGCATTTACGAGCCCTGCAGACCAGGGAATCGGAGCCTGCAATAACAAATCTTTTGTATCGCGTGTATAAAAGTCGAGGTTAAGACTGATGCGGTCTGCAAAAAGCCCTAATTCAAGGCCGGCATCCAGTTGCAATGATCTTTCCCATTTAAGATCGGGGTTGCCTATATAGCTTGGCAGTAAAGTGGATTGAGAAGCATCGTTCAGTACCGTAGTGCTTGGCTGTATCTGTGCAATGGAAAGATACTGCCCTATTTCCTGGTTGCCCGATACGCCATAGCTCGCCCGGAGTTTTAAGTTGGAAATGGAAGCGTTGTTCTTCATAAAATCTTCCTCAGATAAACGCCATGCTGCGCCCACTGAAGGAAAGAACGCATACTTGTTGTTCTCGCCGAATTTGGAAGATCCGTCATACCGGCCCGTAGCTGTAAAGAAATACTTGCCGGCTATATCATACGTGGCACGGGCAAAGTAGGAATTCATCGTCCATTGATAATCCTGCGATTCATTGGCGCTTCTTACAGAACCTGCCTGCTGGTAATGCCACTGGAATATATCATCAATAAAGTCCTGTGTTTCTGAACGTACTCTTTCATTATTGTATTTCTGGAATGATATACCCAGCAGCCCGGTTAATTTCTGGTTCCCTTTAAAAGTTTTATTGTAGGTAAGGTAGTTTTCACTCTGCCAGTAATAAGTGGAATACGCATTTATATTGGCCACGCCGCCCTGATCCTGCGAAAGGTGCGCCAGTTGCTGTGATGAATAAAAGTTATTTTTCTGCGAGTTTACATTATACCCGAAATCCGTTTTAAAATCAAGGTCTTTGGTTACATGAAACAGCAGGTAAATATCACCCAGCATCTGCATATTGTTGTTGAGGGTATATCTGTTTTTGGCAATGTTAACCGGGTTAGGGCCGCCTTCCAGGCCTGCTATATCATTGTTGCCCGCCCATGTGCCGTCAGGATATTTTACCGGTACAATCGGCACTTCTTCGGTAACCATTCTGGGTACATTTAAAGAGCCGTTTGCATCAGACACCATCCGCTGTGTGCTTTTTATCACATTGATATTGCCGCCCACCTTCAGCCAGTTGTTCACATCATTATCCAGCGTAAGCCTTGCGGAATAACGCTTGAACCACGATTCTATCATCAGGCCATTCTGGTCAAGATATCCCAATGAAAGGCTGTACAACGACTTCTCGCTGCCGCCCTGGAAGTTAAGCTGGTGGCTTTGTGAGAAGGCAGGCTTATATGTTTCTTTTTCCCAGTTGGTATTATACAGCGGCTTATCGTTGGCATCAAACAGTAAGGGAAAGTTGTTATGGTTTAATGCCATGGGCGGTGTTTGCACGGCTCCGTCGGGGTCCCATTTAGCGCCATTGGCATAAGCCAGGTTATATATTTGTATGAACTCATCAGAGTTAAGTGTTTTTAAATGCCGGTACAGGTCCACCATATTCACGTTGCCGTCGTAAGAAACAGTGGTGCCGCCTTTTCTTCCGCGTTTGGTGGTAATAATGATCACGCCATTAGCGCCGCGGGCGCCAAAGATGGCCGTGGAAGAAGCATCTTTTAATACCTCAAGTGAAGCCACATCGTTCGGGTTGATTGAATTAGGATCAACGCCAATAACGCCATCCACCACATACAACGGGTCTATATTGGAATTAATGGAGCCAATGCCACGCACCCGCACTTTTGCTCCTGCGCCAGGCGCATTGCTGTTAATGCTTACATCCACCCCCGCCACTTTGCCCTGCAGCGCCTGGGAAACATTGGGCGCTGGTTTATCCATTAACTGGTCTCCTTTCACGGTAGCCACAGCGCCGGTGAGGTCTGATTTTTTCACCGTGCCATAACCAATTACCACCACTTCATTTAAAGTAGAAGCCTCATTATCGGCCAATAGCGTTACGGTTATGGTTGACTGATCGCCTACCGCAATTTCCTGCGCTTTCATTCCAATATAATTAAACACCAGCACAGCGCCTGCACCAGGCACATTAATGGAAAAATTGCCCGAGGCGTCGGTTGCCGTGCCGCCGGATTGATTTTTAATTTTTACGGTAACATTAGGGAGGCCGTTTTGTGCGCTGTCGGTTACACGGCCTGTTATGGTTTTTGTTTGGCCTGCGGCCATGTAAAAACAGGAAAGCAGGCAAACAATAAGGCCTGCTCTGATCTGCGGGATTTTCTTCATGAACAAGGTTTTTTGAAATGAATAAAAATTATTAAAGAGAATGCCTGCAACGATTATGAATGCCAGGAAAAGCATACGGTTGCTGCATATTGTGTGCAATTGAATAAACTATAAGAAATACATATACTATTTAATTAATGCATTGTATCAAACCAGGATTCGGAACGAACCCTGGTTTCAAATCAACCTGCAGTAATTAATCAATATTATTTTCGCTGGCTTAAATCTTTCAAGGCTTGTTTACAATAGAAAAAGATTGAACATAAGCGGGGACTAAATCTTTCATGATCGGGAATTTTTAAGTATTAGCAATTTTATCGTAATAAGAACATGCAATCGAAAATTAGTTCGTTGGCTACTAATTGCAGGCAAATGTAGTTTGTATAAAAAAAATATCAGGCATCAACTTATAAACCTTTTTAGGTAATTAATGCACATGTAAAAATTGTATGCAGCGTTTTTAAAGCAATTATTGACAGCGGTTATTAATGTTTGTGTCCAAATTGGTTTTATTGTTACCGGAGCTGTAAATACAGTTGCCGAAAGCTTTTTATCTTGCAGCAAACAATTTATGATTATATGAAAAAAATCCTGCTGCCGCTAATGATTGTATTAGCCTGTAATGTAGTATCTGCCACAAGTACCGTTGCCGCAATTAAGCCCAACGGCAACGGTTGTGCAAAATTTTGGGATCGGCAAAATAACGCTGGTCTATTCAAGGCCTTCAATAAAAGGAAGAACGTTATTCGCAGAAAACAGCGCTCTTGCCCCGCTTGGTAAGCTATGGCGCACCGGCGCCAACCAGGCAACACGTTTAACCTTTTCTGAAAAAGTAACCTTTGGCGGGAAGGCTGTTGATACAGGTTCGTATGCGCTTTACACTATTCCCAATGCGAATGAATGGGAAATTATTTTGAACAAAGGGTTTAACAACTCTGGTACTGACGGGTATAAGGAAAGCGATGATGTGGCGCGCTTTAAAGTGCCCGCTGTAAATGTTCCCGGCTTAAATATGGAAACATTTACCATAGAGCTTTTAAACATTACAGCCGAAAGCTGCAACCTTATGCTGATGTGGGGTAACACAATGGTTGCTGTTCCTGTTACAACAAATTTCAAAGACAAGTCAAGGGCGAGTATTGAAGCCGCTTTGAAAACTGATAACAAACCTTATTGGCAGGCTGCCGGTTTTTATTATGAGTATGAGAAAGATTATGCAAAGGCATTGGAGAATGTGAATCAGGCCATCGAAACTAATAAAGATGCATTCTTTATGTATATGCTGAAAGCACGTATTCAAAAAGAGCTTGGCGATAAAACCGGCGCTAAAGCCAGCGCAGAAAAAACGATAGAACTTGCTGCTGCTGCAAAGAATGATGACTATGTAAAACAGGCAAATGATTTGTTGAAAAGCCTGTAGTTATAATTGATTAAAATTAATTTTCTAATAAAGGGCAGCCGGTAAGGTTGCCTTTTTTGCAGCAGATATCCTTTTACAGTACACTGCTTTGCGAAAGAAGTTTGACAGGTGTGTGTCTTTTAAAACATCAGCTTCTTACTGTATGGTTATTGTTACATTGAGTTTATTATAGCCTGTTGCTTCTTCCCAAACATTATCGTTGGCAAAACGTATTGAATATTCAGGCATGTTTGCAAGGGAAGACGCTGCATCAGGCAGGTTCAACAACAAATCATAATCACCGGCAGGCATACTGTTATCCGTAATAATTTTTATGTTGACGGAATGATTGCCGGTGTACCATTTTCTAACATCTTCATTTACATCAAATGTAAATTCTTCCTTTGTTGATTGATTGCGCATGATAACCTGCAGTGGCCTTTCATTATAAGGCGAAGCATAACCAACATTATTTATATCTAATGCAAAGGCGAGCTGCATGCCTGCTTTAACCGGTGCCTCCGGAAAAACCCCATCGCGCAAAACAAACCTGTAGCCAAGATTCTTTTTTATAGCATCCATGCAGCCTTCGGTTTCCCAGTCATTATTTACATCGTTGTTATAAGCACTGTTTAAAAAACTATAATGCATGTTGGCCATTTCAGTCTGCGCTTTGCCGCTGTTCTCACAATTATTTTCAGGGCTATAGGTATCATCGCAGGTTTCACCGCCTACAACCGTGTATTTTCCATCGGCGGCTGCGTATGTATGTAATATGGAATAGGCATCTCCGCGTTCTGTTGAGGAGTTGCCGTAGTCATCATAGGTACCATAATCGGTTGCTGATGAAAGAAAGCAGTCGTTATGAAAACCGATGCGTGCAATGTCGCTGCCACTAAAAGCTTCTGTTTCTGTTAACGCCGCGGATGAAGTGGGTGCATCAACACCATACACATACCGCTGTTTCATTTGTGGTGTGCGCACCTGTATCATGCGGCTTTGCGGCAATGCATCGAGCAGTGCCTTTAAAACTTCACTTTTATCGCTCCAGTTCTCGTCTGATAATTTTCCACTACCATTAGAAGAAGGGTCGCCAAAATAATCACTGTAATAATTTTCACCCCAAGTGCCAACAAAACCCATCTGCATACAGGCGATTACATCTGCATTATCCTGCAGCAAAGATTTTAGTTGTGCTATATGGGCCAATACAATACTCTTTGGCGCATCGCCATAAGCCGGGCAAATAAAACCTTCCGGGCAGGCGCCGCTGTTAGCTGTAATAGTATAACAAAAACGAAGAATCAGCTTCATGCCTGCCTCACGCGCTGAATTAAAGTCGGCGCTTATATTATTCAAAACATCCTGCGTTAAATCCTTATTGGTAAAACCATCCAGGATTATATTTCTAAACACTAATGTGCTGTAAATTTTATAATTGCCATCGCTTGCCTGCTGCAAGGTGCGCCAGGTTTTCATTGTTGCTGCATCAAGCGGTTCATAATTTGATACATACGTTTCTGTTGCATAATAAAACCCCCGTTCCGGGTTGGCAAAGTCGTCATCGCTTTCATCGTAATAAACGGTGTCGGTTGCAGGTGGCGTGTAGAGTACGGGATTGCCGATCTTGCTGCACTGTGTAAGAAAAATTAGCAGCGCAGCAGCGCAGGTAAGTTTTATATTATTCATAAAATTACAGGAGTTTAATTGCCGGTTGGTTAGATTTTAAACAAGAATGCCTGCTACCAGTCAGTGCCCCCCGACCGGAAAATCAGGTAAGCGGCGAAAATTTGAAATGCATCCCAACAGCCGGGCATTATAATTAAGTTGTTGTTTTGTATAGCTTCCTGGTGTATTCACCATTTTAAAAGCTTCAGGCATACTTACTCGCTCATATCCAGGTAAAACGCACTGCTGCCCTCGTCAGGTGAGTAACCGATAGTGGCGCTCCAGTCGCTTGCGGCTACCTGTACGCCTATTCTTAACCCTTTGCCGGTTAATCCTTTTATCTTGCTCCTGCTGAGCGCAAATTCAAACTTTTGAACACTGCCGCTTTGCTCTATAGTTCCTATTTTATAAAACTCGTTCAGGCTTTGATACGTCCAGCTAAACGCAGACTGGGTGGCGCCGGAAAAATAGTATGGGTCGAGCCAGCCGCCGAGAATACTGCCTTCCAATAACACATCGTAAGCGCCATCCGGAATTCCGCCTGTTGTATAACCTGTCGTCAGATCCAGGTCTGCATCTAAATATAAGTCGTAAATATTGCCTGCGGCCTGCGTGGTGTTCTGCTCAAAACAGATATATACATAATTGGCATCATAATCATATTTGGCTGTAATGAAATTGCCTGATTTTGTTCCGCCGGTTACCATATTATACGCAATCGTATCCCAGTCAGACAGCGTATTATCGTCAAGCTTTATTCCTGAAACCTTGGCTATATTTATTACGGTTGACGCCTCGCCTGTAACGCCTGCGGATGTTGTGGCATATAAGGTTGGCACATATTTGCCTTTGCCCGGGTACGTATGCACGGGGCTTTCTTCTGTTGAAGTGGTGCCATCCCCAAAATCCCATGTGTAACTAACGGCATCTTCAGATGCGTTGGTGAATGTTACCGTTGCCCCGTCAATGCTTACACTGTAAAATACAAACGGCTGCGGGTTATCCGAATCTTTTTTGCAGGAAGAAAAATTAGCGGCGGCAATTAATGCGGCAATTAAAATGGTAAGATTTGTTTTTTTCATTGTAATGATTTTATAAACCTGCTTTGCTAATTATTTTTTTGATGCGTTTGTTATTGGCCCGATGCTTTGAAAGCGTTTGACCAACATTTGGGCGCATTACGGGTTTTGCGTGCACAACGTATTGCTTTGTATTTCGTCAATCGGTATGTAATAAATAATGCGGTTATCTGTTGGCTCAATAATCATATTATCATACCCTGTTGGCGTTTTTGAAAGGTCAATATCCGTTTCCTTCAGGCCGGGCAAATGATAACCCCAATAGACCCGGTTCAGTTCTTTATTGTTACGGTAAACATCAAAAATTCGCTGGCCTTCAAAGGCAAGCTCTATGCGCCTTTCATTCAACACAACATCCAGCAAGGTTGTTCCGGCCGGAATGGTGCCGTTATATAAGCTGCTTTCCAAACCGCGGTTCTCTCTTATGACATCCACATCATCCAATGCCGCTTTTGTATCGCCTTCTTTTGCTTCAGCCTCTGCGCGGTTTAAATACATTTCTGCCAGGCGGAACATGATGGGGGAACTTAATGTGGGGCTGCCATCCTGGAAGGAGAATTTGCTGATGTAGTAGGTTTCAATGCCGTTCTTTTTTGTAATGCCGCCACTGCCATCTTCCAGCGGTACAATATAATCCCAGCGCACATCTTCCTCATGCCCGCTCATTAAATCTCTCAATGAGGAAGTGGCAAATTCTTCGCCCCAGCCGCTGTTACCGTCGCTGTAAATCATGGAAGCGATAGAGCCGAATTTGCCATAATCTTCATTAGAGGTAAACGCAATACAGAAAATGGTTTCAGTGGCGCTCGCTGCATTGGCAAACAGTTGCGGAAATGTGGTTGCCGTTGTTAATGAAAACCTGCCGGAGTTAATTACTTTGGTTGCATAAGCCGCTGCATTGGTATTATCATCCATATATAAATACACCCGGGAAAGCAGCGCTTCGGCGGCTTCTTTGCTGGCATATTGAACACCGCGTGATGCATCCATTAATTCCTCGGCTTTTAATGCATCGGCAACAATCTGTGCATACACTTCTTCTACGGTTGACCTTGCTTTTTCTGAAGGGTCGCTGGTAGATGTCCTCAATATAATTCCGGCAGATGACTTATCCTGCGTGTAAGGCCTTGCGAACAATTTTACGAGGTTAAAATGTGCAAGTGCCCTTAAAAAATAACATTCGCCCAGCAACTGTTTCCTGGTGGCATCATCTGTTGACTCTTTTTCCACTGCTTCAATAACGGTGTTGCAATCATTAATTATCTTATAAGAGATGTACCAAAAATACCTTGTGTTGGTTTGTGTGGGCGAATGGTCTAAGCTAAAGCTGTAGTACAAAGGGTCTGTTGTTGTTTGTGCGCAAACAATATCATCGCTGGCAAAATCTGATAACTGGAAATACTGGCGCAGGTACATATTATTATCGTCGGATGTGCCATTGAACTCTACATGGTCTTTAAACAAAGCATAGGCGCCGTTAACCGCATTGGTCAGGCCTTCTGTTGTTGAGGTAAGCACTTCTGTTGTGATGGAATCGCTTGGCGTTACATCTTTAAGGCAACTGCTGAACGTTATCATGCACAACAGTATTGCAATAAAGCCCCCTCCGCCCCCTAAAGGGGAAACTATAAACTTCCTGATTGTACTGCAAATGCTAAGAAAAACTGACGTTGTTATGCTTAAAAAGAATGGTGATTGTATTTTTTGTTGTGATAATGATGACGTCATTGCGAACGCAGTGAAGCAATCTGATTGGTTATGGTTTGATGTTGTTATAGTTTGTGATGATTGCAATTTAACGTTGCTCACATCTTCAGGCAGCCTGCTTTTGCAGGATTCAGGTTGCTTCGTTCCTTGCAACAACGTTGAAGTACGCTGCCATGAAATACTGCCGTACAAGGGAGTGACACAACAATGTTTAATCGAAGCATCAACTGCCGGTAACATAAAAATCTTTTTTATTCTCTTCATGGCTTAAAATTTTACGTTGATGTTTAATAAATACTGGTGGTTGTTTGGATATTTAAAATCGCTTACACCTGGTGTTGTATAAGTGGCTGAAACAATGGTGGTTTGCGGGTCCTGCCCAAGAAACTTTGTGAAGGTGTAAACATTATCGGCAGAAAGCGCAACGGCAATATTTTGCAGGCCAAGCCTCGTTGCGAAACTTTGCGGCAGGTTGTAACCAAGCGTGATGTTGCGGATGGAAAGATAGCTGCCATTCTGCAGGTATCGCGTTGAAGTTTCCGTTGAATTGGCTGCATTTTGCGGGCTTGGATTGGTAGCTATATCGCCCGGTTTTGTCCAGATGCTGTACCCTTTTGGCAATACGATTTGATTGTAGTAAGGTTCGTTGCCATCATTCATTACAAAGCGCAGGGCATTGCTGAATACTTTATTGCCATAAAGAAAATACAGGTTGGCGCTTAAAGAGAAATTTTTGTAGGTAAATGTATTGGTAAAACCGCCCTGTCCCTTTGGCAAGGCTGAACCGGCTTCCTGGTAAGTGGCGTTTGCATAGCTTGAGGTTGTTTCTCTCGCGGTAACGTTGCCATCTGCATCTTTTGTAACTACTTCCCATAAAGGCGCGCCGGTTTGAGGGTCAACGCCTTTCCATACAGGCATATAAAATTCATACAAATTACCCCCGTTGCGGTATATCTGTGAAATGGACCATGTGGCGCCTGTTTTTACAAAGCTTGCGGGCAGCTTCTGCAAAGTATTGGTATTAAAGCTGATGTTGAAATCAGTTGACCATGTAAAGTTTTTGCTTTGAATATTAATGGTTGACAAAGTGATTTCCAGGCCTTTGTTTTCAATTTCGCCGGAGTTCTCCCATCTTGTTTCAAAGCCAACGGACAAAGGCTGTGATACCTGCAGCAACAAATTCTTTGTAAGGTTTCTATACAGGTCAACGGATAAGGAAACATGTTTAAAGAAACTGATGTCAACACCAACGTTAGTTTGATATTTGCTCTCCCAGGTTAAGTTGGGGCTTGGCAATTGCGAAGGTGTTGCAGCAGACTCACTATTGTATTGGCTGGTTAATGAATATAAGCCAAGATAACGGGAGGCGCCAATATCCTGCGTGCCGGTTATACCAAAGCCGGCGCGTATTTTTAAAAGGTCTATTACAGGGTTGTTTTTTAAGAAACCTTCATTGCTTACCAGCCAGCCAGCCGATATGGCGGGGAATGAACCGTAGCGCTTGCTTTCCTGGAAGGCGGTTGAGCCATCAATACGGTAAGAACCGGTAAGAAAATACCTGTTTTTATAGCTATAGTTAACCTGCGATATATAAGATACCAGTGCAGACCGGTCGTTGTAACCACTTACGCTAAGGTTGCTTGATACAACATTTAATACGCTTAAATTAAAGGGCAACCCGCGGCCGGTGGCGCCAAGCGTTTCTGTTTTGCCGCCTTCAAATGCAACGCCGGCAAGGCCGCTTAGCTGGTGCTCGCCAAACCTGAAACTGAATTTTAAAAGATCATTTGAAATGCCGCTGTAATTTAAGGTGCTGCTTTCATCCAGGTAACCTGTTCCATTATACTGGCCTGCCACTTCAGCCGAGTAGTAATTGGTGCTTTTGCCATAGCTTGCGCCAATACGGTTGGTGCTTGAAAAAGTTAACCAGTTGGTTATTTGATAATTGAAATTGAGATCATAGTTTACATCAAAACTTTTGTAAGGATGATTTGAATGGTCAATGGTATGCAAAGGGTTTATTTTATCGCGGCTCCACCATTTAAAGGTTGAATTGCCATCAACATAAACAGGCTGGCCTGTGCTGTCGTAAGGATCATCCCAGGGCATGTTTAAATAAGCATAATAAATATCATTGTAATCATAGCTTTTGCCGGTAATGCCGCTTATATTAATAGTATTGGTTAAAGATACTTTTGGGCTGAAATGCAAAGTTGACGATGCCCTTAAATTAAGGCGCTGGTATTTTGTATTCTTAAAGGTGCCATCCTCATTGTAATAAGATGCGCCGAAGTAATAATCATTTTTTTGTGTTTTGCCGGATATAGAGATATAATAATTCTGCATAAAGGCAGGGCTGAAGATTGTCGCCATCCAGTTGTTGTTTTGATACTGCAGTTCCCGCGGCCGCTCGTCATAAAATTTCAGCAGGTCAATTTTATAGGAATTGCCTGAATCGCCGGGTATATAATCGCGGTAAAATTCCTTCTGATAGTTGTACAGTTGCTCACCGTTCATCATATCAAGATTGCCAAAATCAGGCGTGCGAAAACCTGTAGTGGCTTTAAATTCAAAGGATGTTTTATCCGTTTTTGCTTTTTTGGTGGTAACCACAATTACGCCGGCATTGGCCTGTGAGCCATACATAGCCGTTGCAGATGCATCTTTTAAAACAGTGATGCTTTCCACATCATTCGGGTCGAAGTTGCCGCCTATTATTCCATCAACTACATACAGGGGCGACTGCGAAGCATTAATAGACGATATGCCGCGCAACCTTATTTCTGCACTTGCCCCGGGCAAGCCCGAACTGTTTACTACCTGAAGGCCGGCAACTTTGCCTTGCAGCATGCTGCCCACATCGTTGGTGGTTACATCTTTTAGTTTACCCGCATCAACAACGGCAACGGCACTGGTAAGCTCTCCTTTCTTTTTATCGCTGTAGCCAACTACAACTACTTCACCCAGGCTCTTATCGGTTTCAGCAAGCTGTATGATAATATTATTATCGCCGGCATTTATTGCAACCTCCTGCGATGCAAAACCAATAGAACTGGCTGTTAAGGAAAAAGCCCCGGATGGCGCCTCAATTTTGAAATGGCCGCTATCATCTGTAATGAATGATTTCCCATCTTTAATCATAATGGAAGCCTTGCTTACCGCGTGCTGATTGGTTGCTGAAACAACCCTGCCTTGCAATGATCTTGTTTGCGCTGAGGCAAAAAGTGTTGAGAGTAATAATAAAGGCAATAACAAAATTTTTTTCATTCGTACAAGTTTGTTTTTTCAATGGTCTCATGGAACGCCCTGATGTACATTCCCCTGTGTGAAGAATATATTTTACATGGGCGTTTCATTCGTGCATATTTGTTTTTTCAGATGTCTCATGGAACCTCGCTATGTACATTCCCCCTGTGTGAGAAAAAATTATCATGCTCGGTTTCATTCGTATAATTTTTGTTTTTAATTGCCCCATGTAATTCGCTGCAAAAACGGTATAGCCTTTATGGCTAATTTAAAAATTTGCAGCGCATTTCATAAGCATTTTCTTAAGTAGCGATGTATGTAAATATCCAGGTATAAAACAGCTTCGTTTCCAGTTCAGCTTCAAAAACCGTAAGGCTAAATATATAACAAATCCAAAGATAACGAAAGAAATAATAACAAAATAAAATATTAAAAACTTTTTTATGGTTATTTTTAGCCAATAAAATAAACAAAATGATTAAGTCAACCAGGCTGTGGCTGTTTTATGCAATTATTACAACAATATTTTGGGGAGTATGGGGCGCATTTATTGAAATACCGGAAAAGGCAGGCTTTCCTGCAACATTGGGTTACGTTGTATGGAGTTTAACTATGGTGCCCTGCGCCCTGGTGGCTTTGAAGATTATCAACTGGAAGCCCGAAACCGATAAGCGCTCCGTATTGCTTGGCTTAACGGTTGGCATATTGGGCGCCGGCGGGCAATTGATTTTATTTGAAGCCCTGCGCGAAGGGCCGGCCTATATGGTGTTTCCGTTAATATCGTTGTTTCCTGTACTTACCATTATTTTATCTGTTGTGTTTTTAAAAGAACAAACCAATAAGAGGCATTGGGCTGGTATTTTACTGGCCATTATTGCAGCGGTATTTTTAGCCAACCCGAAATTATCAGGCAGCGAAACATCCGGCAATAGCTGGCTGTGGCTTTCGGTAATTGTTTTTATTATGTGGGGACTACAGGCTTACGTAATGAAGTTCAGCAATAGCACGATGAAAGCCGAAAGCATATTTATGTATATGGCAATTGGCGCTTTACTGTTATCGCCTTTTGCCATCTGGATGACCGATTTTTCGCAGCCTGTCAACTGGGGTTTTAAAGGACCTTACCTGGGGTTCATTATACAAATTCTCAACTCTATCGGGGCGCTTACTTTGGTATATGCCCTGCGTTACGGCAAAGCGATTATTGTTGTTCCGTTATCGGGATTATCGCCTGTAATCACTATCATTATTTCATTAATTATTTATGCTGTTTTTCCTGGAACGGTTTTATTGATTGGATTGATAATGGCTGCGGTGGCGATTGTGTTGCTGAGTGAGTGATGTGTTTTATAATGGTTTCCCGATTCGTTTACACCTCCAAAAAAAGATTGTGCAAAGTAGTTTACAAAAAGCGCTTCACTAATAAATCTTGAAAAGGAATGGCACAGTAATGCTGCGAATGAATTTTAACCCGGTTTGACAAAAGAATTGGCACTTTAAAAAAGCAGCCATTTATTGGAAAGCCATCATCTTCTAAACCCGATGTAAGAACCGTTTTGTAGCAAGATATAACCGCTTGTATTATAAATTCACAAACAATACCCTGGTTATATTAAACATGTATGATATGAGGGGCAACCCGGAGAAAAATAAATATAGCTAACCTATTCCGCTATCAGCACTTCAATCCCTGCATCTTCCAGCCGCTTCTTATCGTCTGCCTCAATACCTTTATCCGTTACCACTTTTTTAATCTTATCAAGCCCGCAGATAAAAGCCAGGCTTTTTCTTTTAAACTTGCTGCTGTCGGTTACCAGTATCACCTCTTTGGCAATCTCAATCATTATTCCGTTTAAATGCGCCTCGTCAATATTGGGCGTGGAAATACCTTGTTTTGTATCAAAGCCATCGGTGCTTAAAAAAACTTTGTCAACAAAAAAGTTCCGCAGGTTTTTTTCGGCTAACGGCCCTACCAGGCTCATGGCATTTTGCCTTAAGTAACCGCCGGGAATTATTACATTTACTGTTGGGTAGGCAGCAAGCAGGTTGGCTATATTCAGGGCATTGGTTATTACATTCAGGTATTTTATGCTGCCAATATTCTTTACAATTTCCGCCGTAGTAGTGCCGCTGTCAATAATTATAGTATCGCCGTCATTAATTAAAGAAGAAGCAAGCTTGCCAATAGCAGCCTTCTCCCCGGCATGAATTTTATTTTTATCCGTAATGCGTTGGTCAATTCCCACGTGGTTTTCTGTATGTATAGCCCCACCTCTTGCGCGCACCAGCAAATTTTTTCTCTCCAGGTGCTCCAGGTCGTTGCGAATCGTTACCTCACTCACGCCAAATTCCTTGCTTAACTGCGTTACCATCACTTCGCCCGTTTCTTTTATATGCTCCAGTATTTTCTTTCGCCTTGACACGGTAAACCTTTCTTTTCTTTCAGCCATAAAGTAAAATTTAAGCTAATATATCAGAATTTTCCATAGCAGGCAAGTTTGAACTTTACTTATTTTTAATTAGTAAAGAAAGATTTTGAAGAAAAAAGAAAGATTTTGAAAGATAAGTATATAATCATTACTTTTGTTTTACAAACCTTCATTCATGCAACTGCTCGGTCTCCAGCAAAGTTATTTAGAAAAAAAAAGTGCCCGGTTAACTGCCTGCGAAATTGCCGGCCAGCCGGAATTATGGGAGGCAACCGAACAATTGTTTCTTGAGCATAACAGCGGTATGCAATCATTTCTTAACCGGGCATATAAAGAAGCCGATAATATTATTTTAACCGGCGCCGGCACAAGTGCTTTTATAGGCCTTTCCCTCGAAGGCGTTTTTTTCAGGCATACAGGTATTCATACAAAAGCAATTGCAACGACCAATATTGTTTCGCATCCGCAGGATTATTTTAACAAGGATCATACCTCATTCATCATATCTTTTGCCAGAAGCGGCAATAGCCCCGAAAGTTGCGCTGCCCTTGAACTGGCAGACAGGTTTTCAAAAAAATGCATTCATCTTATCATTACCTGCGATGAAAATGGTGCACTGGCGCAATATGAAACCGCGAATCCAAAATATGTTTTTGTATTGCCAAAAGCTGCAAACGATAAAAGCCTTGCCATGACAGGCAGTTATTCGGGCATGCTGTTAACCGGGTTGATGATAGCGTACATTAATCAGCCTTTAACCATTAAGGTACAAACACAACTGGTAATTAAAGCAGCACGGCATATTTTATCAGGTGCGCTCACCACTTTGCAGGAAACTGCAGCGAAAGATTTTAAGCGGGCTGTGTTTTTGGGCTCCGGCAATTTATTCGGAACCGCAACAGAGGCTTCCCTGAAGCTGCAGGAATTAACCGATGGAAAAATTATTTGCAAAGAAGATAGTTATCTTGGCCTTCGCCATGGTCCAAAAGCCGTAATTGACGAACAAACATTGGTGGTATATTTTTTCAGCAATAATAATTATGTAAAACAATATGAATATGACCTTGCCGATGCCATGAAAAACGGGAACCATGCTTTATACGAGATAGGCATCAGTGAAAAAAAAGAAGATGCTATTGCGCTGGATGCACAGATAAATTTTGGCTTTGATGGAGAACAAATAGATGAGGATTTTTTGCCGGTATGCGCTATCGTTGCAGGCCAGATACTGGCTTTTTACAAAAGCCTCAATTTAGGCTTAACGCCCGATAATCCATCCATCAACGGGGCAATCTCAAGGGTTGTGCAGGGGGTTACTATTTATCCGGTTGAAGAAGGGAAGACTGCAATAAACAATAGTTAAATATTCCTGGCTTTGGTAAATATTATATTCATGAATACGCCGGAGCCTGGTTGAATAACAGGTGAAAAATTGAAGATTACTTCCCTGCAAGGGTGGGATAAAAATAAAAAGTCGGGATGCACCCGGCCGTTTTCTTCAATATGCAGGGAGGCGATGAATTTATTTGCTGATAAAAAAACTTACAACTGTGCAGGTAAAAAAATTTGATGTACTGGTTACAGGCGAATTAAACATTGACCTGATATTAAGCGGGCTTCAGCAGCTTCCCGAAACAGGCAAAGAGATTCTTGCAGCCAAAATGGTTTACACACTCGGCAGCAGCTCAGCCATATTTGCATCAAACCTAAGTGCGCTGGGCGTTTCCGTAAATTATTGCGGGTGTATTGGTAATGATGATTTTGGTAAAAAAATTCTTGATGACCTTGTTGCGAAAGGCGTAGGCATCAACAATATTATCCGCAGCAATACACTTGAAACAGGCATTACGGTAGCCTTCAATTTTGAACAAAACCGTGCCATGGTTACCTATCCCGGCGCCATGAATGAGCTTAGTGAAAAAGACATTACAGATGCTATGTTGTGTAACGCAAGACATCTGCATGTAAGTTCTGTTTTTATTCAGCCTGCATTAAAACCCGGCCTTGTAAAATTATTTAAACGTGCAAAAAATGCAGGGCTAACCACATCACTCGATCCGCAATGGGACAGCTATGAAAAATGGGATTGCGACTGGGAAAATTTATTGCCGAATGTTGATGTATTCCTTCCCAATACAGAAGAATTAAAAAACATAACAAATAAAAAAAATACAGATGAGGCAATAGCGGCCTTAAAGGATTTTGCCAACATCATTGTTGTAAAAAACAGTGTTGAAGGCGCCATTGCTTTTTATAAAAAGGAAGTGATAGAACAGCCTGCGTTTATCAATGATGATTTTGCTGATGCCATTGGTGCGGGCGACAGTTTTGATGCGGGTTTCATACGCCAGTTTATCCGGGATAAATCTTTAAAAGATTGCGCTGAAATGGGCGCAATATGCGGTGCTCTGAATACTACAGCGTATGGCGGAACAACAGCTTTTACCGACCTGCATTCTATAAGAAAGTTAGTGCAGAAAAAATTTAATTATACCATACAATGACGATGAAAGAAAAGCTGGCTGCATGCACCAAAGAGGGTAAAGCCCTGCTGGCAGTTAACTTCTATAATTTCGAGACATTAAAGGGATTGTTGCTGGCAGCAAAACAAACCGGCAGCAGCCTTATCCTCCAGTTAAGTGAAAGTTCTTTGCAATACCTTGGCCTTAAACCGGCCATCTCTATGGCAAAAGTTATGCTGGATGAATTTGGCGTGGAAGGTTGGGTGCACCTTGATCATGGCAGCAGCATTGAAATAATTAAGCAATGTTTAGATGCAGGTTTTGACAGCGTGATGATAGACGCCAGTGAAAAACCCTTTGATGAAAATGTGCGCATCACAAAAGAAGTTGTAAAAACAGCAAGACAATATAATGCGAATGTGGAAGCTGAATTGGGCTACATAGCCAAGCTGAACCAGTCGCATACATTTGAGCCAACAAGCGCTGATGATGCCAAACGCTTTGCAGAAGCAACAGGCATTGATGCGCTGGCTATTGCAATTGGCAATGCCCATGGTTTTTATAAAGAAACGCCAGCACTGCATATTGACAGGTTGAAAGAAATACGCGCCGCAGTGAATTGTGCGTTGGTACTGCATGGCAGCAGCGGCATACCTGATGAGCAGTTAAAAGAAGCAATACATTGCGGCATCGGCAAAATAAATCTTGCTACGGAAACCAAAAATACTTTTATAAAAAAGCTGCAATCTTTACTGCCCGGCAGTGATGAAATTGATTTAAGAAAAATATTTCCGAAAGCTATTGATGAAGTGAAGGAATTGATTGTGAAAAAGCTGCATGTTATTAATAGCTAAATGTCGTATAGCATAACATAGGTAACACTTTTCGTGTATCGTTAAGAATGCTGCACGTTTGGGGATGCCCTTAAGGGCGGTTAAGGCCCCAAACTGTAGCAAGACATAGGTAACACTTTTTCTTTTTTAGCTCTTTGACATATAGCAAGAAGATTACCAGTCAATCGCATTTATGGTATAAGTAAATACCTGTTTTATTTGGCCATTTTGCCGAATGATCAACGAATGGTTATGGATGTTTATTTCCGCTACTACATAACTGTATTTTAACTCCGGCTTTAGTGTGAATGATTCGTTTGGCAGATAAAGCTTTAAATCGCTTCTTATAAAGCGGATATAATAAACACAGCCTTTTTCAAGGGGTATTTTTATTTCCAATCCTGCTTTAAGAGATGGCAGATGTTCAGTTTCATTGTAATAAACTGCTGGCAATAATACAGCCTTCATTTCATTCGGTGTTTTATGCCCTTGTGAGCTATAGCGATGATTGCTGTTATGAAAATTTATGAAAGATTGCTCCTGTGCAGATAAGTCATCCAGGCTCTTAAACGTATGTGCCTGCAAAAATCTTTTTTGATAAGTGTGGTTAAATTTTTCAATGA
>NZ_JASGEX010000062.1:0-55939 GCF_047606085.1 Parafilimonas sp. | reverse complement strand
CTCTCCAAAGGAGAGGGGCCAGAACCCGCTCTGACAAATGGTTTCAAGAGATTCGATAATTTTTATCCGGACAATAATGATTTGAAAATTTAATTCTTTACAGGAATTCAGCGATTCTTCGCACAAAGCAAAGGAGTAAACAGCGTAATGAAGCGCCGCTGCTGGCTCTGTGTTCTCTGTGCGAAAAAAAATTAAACAGCTTCTAAAAGAGATGTGTTTGCCTTTTTGTGGGCTAAGCCTTGTCGTAAGGATAAACAATATTAAGCTGCGAACGAACGGCGTCCATAATTCTTACAACGTTCAGGCTTGCCTTATGAGAAATAATATTGCTCTCCATTGTATTGCTCTTGAGGCATTGGATCACTTCATCCACCTCGTACTGAAAGCCCCTGCCCTGCCAGGAAGGATAATGTTCCCGCGTTGGCGCATTCATAATACGGACATCAATTTTTTCAGGATGTTCCGTCCAGGGCCTTTTTATACGAATGGTTCCTTTGCTACCATATATCCATGCGCTGTTTTGTGTTTGGGTAATAATAGAAGATTCGAGCATGGCATATTTTCCATCGCTGTAACTTAATGCGATGCCACAGGTTTCATCAATATTTGATTCATTCACTTTGCCACAGGCAAATATTTTATCAGGATTACCCAGTAAGAGATAGCTTAAATAAATAGTATATACACCCACATCAAGCAGCGAGCCGCCACCTAATTCAGGATTGAAAAAACGGTTGGTTCTGTCTTTCTCGGCAATAAAGCTCATGTCGGCATGCACCTGCAAAATCTCACCTATTGTTCCAGACTGAATAATATCGAAGAGAAACTGAAAGCTTGGAAGAAAGCGCGTCCACAATCCTTCCATTAAAAAAGTATTATTCTTTTTTGACGCTTCAATAAGCCCGTAAACCTGTTTCTCATTTATAGCAAGTGGTTTCTCACACAACACCGGTATTTTATTTTCAAGGCAAAACATGGCATGCTCATAATGCAGGGAATGCGGTGTGGCAATGTAAACAGCATCGGGTTTATGCACTATTAAATCATTAATATTCTGTATGGCAAAACCGCCATGTTCATCTGCAAATGCTTTTGCATACGCTAAGGTTTGGCCAAGAACAGCGCCTACTTCACATGTATCTTCATTCACATATTGCAGATCATTTGCAAATTCTCTGGCAATATTTCCAGGGCCGATTATTCCCCATCGCATATTCAATAGTTTAGATGTTATCATTTTACAGCATCCAGCGCCTCTTCTTTAATCCAAAGGCTTATGCTGCGCGATTTAACCGGAAAGATGGCAGCGCCATCATTATTGGTAACAACAGCATCAGCAAAGCTTCCGGTTATGTCTATAAATTTCCTGCTGGCATTCAGTCCGCTCAAATTCATTTCTTTAAAGCCATCATCGCTATTGGATAATACAACAACAAAACCTGCATTCCGGTTTTGTTCTGTGCCCGCTACAAACCAGCTTATACAATTGGGATGATCAAAATAATCATGCTGTTCTCCTTCAAATAAATGCTTCCGTATCATCATCATCTTATACAAATTGGGCACCGGTGCAAGCTGTATCTCGTTACCATTAACATTATAGGAAGCGCCATAATAACTTGGATAAAACACGCAGGGAATACCTTCCTGCCTCAATAATATTAATGCATTGGCATGTGGCTTAAACCAGTATTCAACGAAAGACTCCAGGGCCTGTGTGGGTTGCGTATCATGGTTATCAACAAACGTAACGGCACTTTGCGAACGTGTTTGCACCAGTGTATTATTGAATATATCGGGCAGGCTGAAGTCTTTGCCTTGTTTGGAAGCTTCATAAAAATTTTGGTGCAAAGGCACGTCGAATAGCTGTACGCGGTTTTCCATTGCATCAAGGTAGGCATGCAGGTATGTAACATTGCTGCTCCAGTATTCTGCCACCGTAAAAAATTCTTTCTGAAACGTTTCTTTTAAATAATCGAGCCATTCTTTGTAAAAGTGGGGCGATATATGCTTTACGGCGTCAAGCCGCAGGCTGTCTATATAGCAATTCTGAATAAACCATTTGCCCCAGTATTTAAGCTCTGCAGTAACGTTGGGGTTTCTGAATTCTATATCGGCCCCCAGCAGGTAATCGAAATTTCCAAATTCATCACCCACTACATCATCCCACAAATCACCATAGCCGTTAATAATCTTGTAAATACATTTTTCGTTTTCATTGGTACATTCATCTATACCGGTAAAGGCATGAAAATCCCAAATAAATTCAGAATACTTTTTATTGCGGCCGGGAAAGTAATATTTGGTATTAACATCTTTTTCAAAAGGCTCTGATATAACTTTATTCCTGTCGTAATAATCAACTTGTATAACATTTACTTTTTCGGTTTCATCGGCGCCGTTTTTATGGTTAAGCACAATGTCGCCCATTGCGCCCAGGTTATGCCTGTGTAAAGCTTTTACTGCATCAACAAACTGTTTTTTTGTTCCGTATTTTGTTTTAAACGAGCCCTTCTGATTAAATTCGCCAAGGTCAAAAAGATCATATACATCATAGCCCACGCCATCAGCGCCGGCAGAAGATTTATAAGGAGGCGGAAGCCATACATCGGTAATGCCTATCCACTCAAGATGGCGGGCCTGTTCCATCACCTCCTTCCATAACTTTCCCTTTGGATAGTACCAATGAAAAAACTGAAAAATTGTTTTATGCATACATTGAGAAATTTAAGTAATTTTAGTCGGTTCCCGCAGTTTAGAAGAAGTTTCTGAAAAATTTAATCTTTTACTAAAATCATACCAGTAGCAAGGGCATATATTTTGCGGCATTTCTTAAACAATTAAAAACAATTGTATGCTATTTGTCACGATTTCTCCAAAAGAAGCAAAACAGTACGCTTATATCTGCACGCGCCTTAAAAGCACAGTGAATAAAATGAGCGAAGCCCGTAAAACGCTCGAAGCTGTTGCCAATACCAGCTTTGACAAGCCATTTGCCAAATGCATGTATATGCTAACCTCAGAATCATTGCAGTGCGAGAATGAAATGCGCGCCCAGATTGATTCCATGATATGCAATGATAATGAAAAGCAACAGGATGCCGGTAAAGAAAAACGGATGCCGGTAACGAAATTTTCAAGCATAGAAGGCGTTTGCAGGTATTTTGAAGATGCTTATTTAAAATCGTACAGGAAATTGCTGAAGGATAAAAAATTCAATACATCGCTTAGAAACCTCATGCAAAATCATTTGCGGCAATTTAATGCAAGCCTTATGCAAATGCGCTTGTTTAACGATGTGAAAACGATGGCCAACTGATTTTTATTGGGAAACGCTTTCCCCTATTTTAATAACAGGCACAATATTTTCCTTTATTCCAAAAAAGAATTATGAGATCATTATGGAGCGGCTCAATAAGTTTTGGGCTTGTGAATATTCCCATTAAACTATACAGCGCCATACAGCCAGGCAGCATTGACCTGGATATGCTTGACAGGAAAGACCATTCCAATATATTGTTTAAACGAGTAAATGAAAAAACCGGGAAAGAAGTGGAGTGGGAAAATATTGTGAAAGGATACAAAGTAGATGGCCGGTATGTAATACTCACCGACGAGGATTTTGAAAAAGCCAGTCCCGAAAAAACAAAAACAATAGATATTACAGAATTTGTAAAGCTGGACGAAGTGCCGGCCATTTATTATGACGCAGCATACTATATAGAACCTGAGAAAAACGGCGGTAAAGCATATATATTATTACGTGATTCGTTAATAAAAGCCAGAAAGGCCGCCATTGGCAGTTTTGTTTTGCGCAATAAGGAAAACCTTTGCCTTATCTCCGCATCAGAAAAAATACTGGTGCTGCATAAACTGCGTTACGCCCATGAGGTAAGAAGCACGGAAGACGTAAAAGTGCCGCAGTCTAAAGTAAGCGCAGCCGAAATAAACATGGCCATAAAGCTTATTGATCAGCTGAGCGGCAAATTTGATATAACTGACTTTAAAGACAGCTATACAGAAACTTTATTAAAATTTATTAATGCAAAGGCAAAAGGCAGAAAATTTACCGCGCCTAAGATGCGGGTGGTGCATTCCGGGCCAAAAGACCTTATGTCTGAATTAAAGGCAAGCCTTTCCCAAGCAAAACGCAAGGCTTCTTAGAAGCTGTTTAAAACTTAAATTCTTTACAGGGTTTTAGCGATTTTTAGCACAGAGTAAAGGAGCACACAGAGCCATGAAGCTACTCTGTTGGCTTTGTGTTCTCCGTGCGAAAAAATTTAAACAGCTTCTTAGAAGTTCCGCAAAATTCAATTGTTTATAATTATGGAAGTATTGAAGCAATGGAATAAATTTCCAACACTTCCATAACAAAATAAATGACATTTGTTTTTTTAAAGCGTTATACTTTTGCGCCGGTTCTTTGTAACACTTATCAAGAAAGGCAGAGGGATTGGCCCGTTGAAGCCTTGGCAACCATTCCTTTTCATAAGGAAAAAGGTGCCAACTCCAATTCCGGCACAGGCCGGGAAGAGATAAGTCAGAAATGTATGCTTCAAAAATCTTCAACAATATGCAAAGCGCTTCTGACTTACCGGGGCGCTTTTTGTTTTTGTGCGCTTGAAAGTTTTAAGGAATTGCGCTGTACAATGCAGCCAGGCTTAACAATCAGATAAAAATTTTTTAAGTGATAAATAAAAATCTCAACTACATTTGCGGTGCATTATCAAAAAGCATGATACAAAAACAGCAAAATATTAATATTACCGGCGCACAGGCTAACATGTGTGCTTGTTGTATTTGCTGTTGTATGCCGCAAGGCATAATTATATAATCCCCTCGCCGGGCTTCGCCCGTTTTTATTGTAAAATTTTCCTCAAACAAAACAAGCAGCAAGCTTGAAGTATTCATTAATTCCTTACACAAAAACACTTTTATGAGTTACCGTTTTGAAACATTACAATTGCATGCCGGCCAGCAGGTTGATCCTGCAACAAAATCAAGGGCGGTTCCTATTTATCAAACAACTTCTTACCAGTTCGACAATACTGAACATGCCGCCAATCTTTTTGGATTGAAACAGTTCGGCAATATTTATACGCGCATTATGAACCCAACATCCGATGTGTTTGAACAGCGCATTGCTGCATTGGAAGGCGGCGTTGCCGCGTTGGCCGTGGGTTCAGGCCAGGCTGCGCAATTTCTTGCTCTAAATAATATTCTGCAGTCGGGCGATAATTTTATTGCTTCTTCTTATTTATATGGCGGCACTTATAACCAGTTTAAAGTTGCTTTTAAAAGGCTGGGTATTGATGTGCGTTTTGCTGATGGCGATAATGTTGAAAGTTTTGTAAAGTATATTGATAAAAATACCAGGGCCATTTATCTTGAAACGATCGGCAACCCGCGGTTAAACGTTCCCGATTTTGAAAAGTTTGCTGCATTAGCAAAAGAATACGACCTGCCTTTGATTGTTGATAACACCTTTGGCGCAGGCGGTTATTTGATAAAGCCTGTAGAATGGGGTGCAAATGTTGTTGTAGAATCTGCCACAAAATGGATAGGCGGACATGGCACCAGCATTGGCGGTGTAATTGTGGATGGGGGAAATTATAACTGGGGCAACGGAAAATTCCCGCAGTTTACCGAACCAAGCGAAGGCTATCATGGCCTGAAGTTCTGGGAAATTTTTGGCGAAGGCAATCCGCTTGGGCTGCCCAATATTGCTTTTGCCATTCGCGCAAGGGTTGAAGGATTGAGGGATTTTGGCCCTGCGCTTAGCCCGTTCAATTCGTTCCTGTTCCTCCAGGGTTTAGAAACATTAAGCCTGCGTGTGCAACGTTCTGTTGACAACGCATTGGCATTGGCGCTGTGGCTTGAACAGCATCCGCAGGTTGAGTTTGTATGGTATCCGGGTTTAAAAAGCAGCCCTTATTATGACCTTGCAAAAAAATATTTGACAAATGGCGCAGGTGGCGTACTGCAATTTGGAATAAAAGGCGGGTTGGAAAATGGCCGTAAATTCATTGACTCATTAAAACTAATCAGCCACCTGGCAAATGTGGGCGATGCAAAAACCCTGGCTATTCATCCTGCATCAACTACGCATGAGCAGTTAAGCGATGAAGAAAGGGCAGCAGCAGGCGTTTTACCGAACCTCGTTCGCATAAGCGCAGGCATAGAACATATTGATGATATTAAAGCAGATTTTGAACAGGCGTTTGATGCAGTGTTCTCAAAATCGTTTGTGTTGTAGTTGTTATTATTAAGTTCCAAATGTTCACGGGTTCGCATTGTTTAACCAACATGTGAACTCGTGAACTTGTGAACGCTTAAACTAAAAAATGAATGTCAAAAACGTTTACCTGTAACAAACCATTTAAGCTGGAAAGCGGCAGCATATTAAACGGCTTTCATCTTGCCTATACCACGCATGGAAAAATGAATGCAGATAAAAGCAATGTGGTTTGGATATTTCATGCATTAACTGCCAACAGCGATCCCGCTGAATGGTGGGGCGGCCTGGTGGGCAACGATAAATTCTTCGACCCCAAAAAATATTTTATTGTTTGTGTAAACATGCCCGGGAGTTGTTATGGCAGCATCAATGCCTTTGATATAAACCCGGCAACCAATCATTCCTGGTACCATGCATTTCCCTGGTTTACCACACGGGATATGATAAGGGCTTACCAGCACCTGAAATCTCATCTTGGTATTACTAAGATACATATCGGCATTGGCGGCAGCATGGGCGGCCAGCAATTGCTGGAATGGAGCATTGAAGAACCGGAGTTGTTTCAATACATTATTCCCATTGCCACCAATGCGTTTCATTCGGCATGGGGCGTTGCATTCAATGCATCGCAGCGTTTAGCTATCGAAAATGATATCACCTGGAAAGAACAACAGGTGGATGCCGGTTTGGAAGGCATGAAAACGGCGCGTTCAATCGCCCTGCTTTCTTACAGAAGTTATGACACGTATAAGCTCACCCAAAAAATAACTTCAGATGATCTGAACAGCCGGGAACGCAGTTCTGAAAGCTACCAGCAATACCAGGGCGAAAAACTGGCTAAGCGCTTTAATGCTTTCAGCTATTATTTTTTAAGCAAAGGCATGGATAACCATAATGTGGGCCGTGGCAGGGAAAGCGCCGTAAAAGCTTTGGAACAAATAAAAGCGAAAGCATTGGTGATTGGCATTTCGAGCGATTTGCTTTTTCCGCCAACAGAACAGGAATTTATAGCAGCGCATATACCGTATGCAGAATTCAGGGAAATACATTCACCTTACGGGCACGATGGCTTTTTGCTGGAATATGAGCAAATAGAAGAGGCGATTAAAACATTCCTGGCCTCATCCCAACCCTTCTCCAGGGGAGAAGGGCAAGAAGGCATACTTAATTTTTTAACATCAAAAATATAGCGACTTTAAAGTCCTCTCCTTTGGAGAGGATTTAGGAGAGGCTTTTAATAATTAATACATGGGCAAGGCAATTAATAACACCGGGAAATATCATAAGAAACTAACGATAGGTTTATTTGGTTTCGGTGTGGTAGGCGAAGGTTTATACAAGGCGCTTCAGCAAACATCCTCTTTAAATGCAAGCATTAAAAAAGTTTGCATTAAACACCCGGGCAAAAAAAGAAATGCGCCGGAAGAATTATTTACAACAGATAAAGATGCATTGCTGAAGGATGAAGAAATAAATGTAATTGTTGAAGTGATAAACGAAAGCGAACCGGCTTTTGATATTGTTTCAACCGCTTTATTAAACGGTAAGCATGCCGTAAGCGCCAGCAAAAAAATGATAGCGGAACATCTTCCCAAATTACTGGAGCTGCAAAAGCAAACAGGCAGATCGTTTTTATACGAAGCTGCCGCCTGCGCATCTATTCCCGTTATAAGAAACCTGGAAGAATATTATGATAATGATTTATTGCATTCATTAAAAGCAATTGTAAACGGTTCAACGAATTTTATTCTTACAAAAATGTTTGAAGAAAGCCTCAGCTTTAAAGATGCATTATTGCTGGCGCAGCAATTAGGCTTTGCAGAGAGCGATCCCGCATTGGATGTGGACGGATGGGATGCCGTAAACAAATGGGCCATTCTGTTAACGCACGCTTATGGCATAGTGGAACATCCTGAGCACATTGTTTTTAATGGCATTCAGCACATACAGCTCAACGATGCATTGGTAGCTAAAGAAAAGCATTATGATATAAAGCTTGTGGCACAGGCAAAGAAATTGTTGAATGGAAAAGTAGCTGCATTTGTATTGCCGCAGTTTGTAAAAGCCGATGATCATTTATCGTTTGTAAAAAATGAGTATAATGGTGTTGTTATCGAAAGCTCTTTTGCCGATAAGCAATTCTTTTATGGCAAAGGCGCCGGCAGCTTTCCAACAGCTTCTGCTATGCTGAGCGATATATCTGCACTGCGCTATAATTACCATTATGAATACAAAAAGCTATACCATCATATTATTCCCGAACTGAGCGAAGATTTTTATATTAAAACTTATGTAAGCTTTGATGACTGGCAATATATTCCCAAAGAAAAATTTGAATGGATTGAAGAATGGCATGCTGAAGCAGAACGCAAATACCTGGTTGGCGTTTTGCCTTTCAGTGAATTAAAAAATAATAACTGGTGGAGAGAAAATAATACTTCGCTCATCTTATCGCCCGAGCCGGTTATTGAAGACGTTGAAATAAGAAGGCTGAAAAAGAAAAGTTTGGAGCTCGCAGGGGTTTAATTCAAAAAAAAAAATTTTAAACCAAAAAAATTATCAACAGGAATCCCTCAAATACACGCTGAATAAGGCTTTCAGGGAAAGACCCATGCACAACAAAAGGCATGGGGGTTTTTTATATTAAAATTTTCTTCTTTTATACATAATTTTTATCATAAAAACAAAGGGAAAATTTTTTCAAATCGCATTAAAAAAACATCAACATGCTGATGTTGCTCATTTATAAATATTTGCGTTTATAAAATTTTTTTCCGGCCTTGTTGATGTAAAAAAAGCGCTTAAAAAAATTTTTTTTTCAACATATTAGGTTTGATATTCGTTCTCTGTCCCAAAAAAAAATCCGTTGCGGAAAAAAATGGAATTTTTTTGGGATTTTTTATCGGTTGAACAGAATCTACTAACTCAAATTAACGTTTGAATTTTACTATGAACAAAAACGCAGACAAAGTATGGGACAATTGTTTGAAGATAATAAAAGACATAGTGGAATGGCAGCATTTTAAAACATGGTTTGAACCAATTAAACCTCTTGAACTAAACAGTAATGTCTTATTAATTGAAGTACCAAGCCAATTCTTTTTTGAATATCTTGAAGAACATTATGTAACGCTTCTTGCAAAAACACTTAAACGCGAACTTGGTAAAACAGCCAGGCTCGAATACCGCATTCTGGTTGACAGTGGCAGCAAAGGAAAGAACGGCAGCATGGATGTGCCTGCCGGTAATATAAAATTTTATAATAACAATGAAATGAGCTTTCCTCTTGTAATAAATGATGAGGTTAAAAACCCCTTCGTAATTCCGGGCATAAAGAAAATGCAGATTGATCCGCAGCTCAATCCCGCTTATATATTTGATTCTTTTATTGAAGGCGATTGCAACCGTGTGGCGCGCCGTGCAGGTAAAACCGTTGCAGAAAAACCCGGGGCAAGCTCATTTAACCCGCTGGTTATATATGGTGGTGTAGGCCTGGGTAAAACGCACCTGGGCCAGTCAATAGGCAATGAAGTGAAACGCCTGCATCCGCACAAGATTGTTTTGTATGTAAGCAGTGAGAAATTTATTAACCAGTTTCAGGATCATAGCCGCAACAATGCCATTAACGATTTCATTCATTTCTATCAATTGATAGATATATTGATAATTGACGATGTGCAGTTCTTTGCCAAGGCTGAAAAATCGCAGGACGCCTTATTTGCCATCTTCAATCATTTGCATCAGAGCGGCAAGCAACTGGTGCTTACATCCGATAAACCGCCAAAAGACCTTGATGGCATGCAGGAACGCTTATTAAGCCGTTTCCGCTGGGGTTTAAGCGCCGACCTGCAGGTGCCCGATTATGAAACACGCATTGAAATACTTGAGCGTAAAATGAAGAATGATGGCCTTGAATTACCAAAAGATGTGGTGAAATATGTGGCTTATAACATCAGCAATAATGTACGCGAACTGGAAGGCGCCATGATCTCCCTGCTCGCTCAGTCTTCACTTAATAAAAGAGATATAGACCTTGATCTTGCAAAGAAAGTGCTGCGCAATTTTATACGCACCAGCAGCAAGGAAATTACAATAGATGCCATTCAGAAAATGGTATGCGATTTTTTTGCCGTGCCGTATGATAAACTGCTTCAGAAAACACGCAAACGCGAAATTGTACAGGCAAGGCAAATAACCATGTACCTCGCCAAAGCCTTTACCAAAAACTCTTTAAAAACTATCGGTGAGCATTTTGGCGGCAGAGACCACACAACGGTTATACACAGTTGCCAGACCGTAAAAGACCTTATAGATACCGACAGTTTGTTTCGCGAAAATGTGGCAGAGCTCACACAAAAAGTTCAGCTTGCAGCCATGTAGGTTGTAAGAAAAATATTCAGGCGTCCTGCATCATCTTCAAGATGCAGGACGCCTTTGTTTTTAAAAACATCGTCAAGGCCATTATTCATTTCCAGGCTTCTTATAAACATCAGGATTATGCCGCATCATAAAACGGTAAATATAATCATCCGGAACTTTCGTCCATCCAGCCTGTTCATATAAACCATGTGCATCTTTTGTGGTAAGCAGCCACCTGCGCAGGTTTTGCAATTCAGGATGCGCCTGTATGGCCTCCATCAGCCATTTAGACAAACCTTTGCCACGATGTTCATGCAGTATAAATACATCAGCGAGATAAGCAAACGTGGCGCAGTCAGTTATCAGCCTGGCAAATCCAACCTGGGCATCGTTATAATACAATCCAAAACATAAAGAGTTATCAATTGACTTCTCAACAACATCTCTGGGCATACCCTGCGCCCAATAAGATTCTTCAGAAAGATATTGATGTATAACATTAACATCAAGTTTGGATGTATCGGTTGTGATGGCATACATTTCATTACGCACTTCATAAGTTGCCATAAAATAGTTTTTTATAAATTGATTTTTGAGAAAGCTCTATCATGGCGCCCGGCTGCATGTTATCCAATGTAATGTCTTCAATGCGATAACGGATTAAACGCAGTGTAGGAAAGCCAGTCTTTGCCGTCATCTTTCGCACCTGCCTGTTCTTGCCTTCCTTTAAAATTATTTTTATCCATGATGTGGGAATATTGGCGCGGTAACGCACCGGCGGCATGCGTTTGGCAACTACCGGCGCTTCGCTAAATACAGTTACAACGCTTTCTTTTGTTTGGTGCAGAGAAGATTTTATATTAAGCTGCAGCCCTTGCTGCATCTGCATTACAGCGTCATTAGTAATACTGCCCTCAACCTGTGCCCAGTATTCCCTTTCATGCGCAAAAAAAGGATTTAATAAACGATGATTCAATTTTGCATCGTTGGTTAATATTAATAAACCTTCACTGTCTTCATCTAATCTGCCTACAGGATAAACGTTTTTAGGAACAGCAAAATAATCAGCCAATGTTTTTTTATTATCAAGCGATGAAGTGAATTGCGACAACGTTTTATATGGCTTATATATGATGAAGTAGCGAAACATAAATCAAAAAAAAATCCCCCGATTACTCGGGAGACTTTGTATATATATGGGTTAGTAAGTAACTGGGAAAATAAATTCCCGACACAATATTAGATATAGTTTTTACTTGCACAAAAAAATTTTCAAACAATTTTATGCACAATTTTTTTTATTGATGTGAATTGCTTTAAGTAAAAAACAAAAAACAAATTTCAAAGAGCAAATTTTCAACACAAAAAACAAATCATAAAACTGGCAAAGCTGCATGAGCGCACAGGCATCAGCTTAACTTTGATACGATAAAAATTTTTAATCAATGAAGTTTCCTCAACCTGTTTCATTAAAAGAGATAGCAACATTAATACATGCTGAAGTTATTGGCAACACTGCATCGCAGGCTGCCGGCATAAATGAAATACATAAAGTAGAAGAAGGCGATTTATGTTTTGTAGATCATCCGAAATATTATGATGCAAGCCTGAACAGTGCAGCCACGCATATCATCATTAACACAAAAGATGTGGTTATACCTGCAGGTAAAAATTTACTTGTAACCGAAGAACCTTTTGAAGCTTATTTAAAGATAGTAAACCATTTCCGCCCTTTCAATCCAACAAAAGAATTACAAAGCAAGAATGCCGTGATAGGTGAAGGCACTGTTATAATGCCAAATGTATTTATAGGTAAAGATGTTAAGATCGGCAACAACTGCATCATTCATCCAAATGTTATCCTGATGGATTATACGGAAATAGGAGACAACGTTATTATACAATCAGGTACCGTTATTGGCAGCGATGCATTTTATTACAATACAAAGAAGAACCGCGGGATTTGGTATAAAAAAATGCAAAGCTGCGGCTGCGTTATTATAGAAGACAATGTAGAGATAGGCGCCAACTGCACCATAGACCGTGGTGTTACTGCTTCCACACGCATAGGCAAAGGAACGAAGATGGATAACCTGGTTCACATTGGCCATGATACAAATGTTGGCAGTAATTGTTTGTTTGCGGCACAGGTGGGCATTGCCGGAGCCTGTATTATAGAAGATGGCGTTGTGCTGTGGGGACAGGTGGGCGTAAGCAAAACATTAACCATTGGCGAAAATGCAGTGGTGTTTGCGCAAAGCGGCGTTCCTTCTTCGCTTGATGGCAATAAAATTTATTTTGGCAGTCCGGCCATTGATGCGCAATCCAAACGCAAAGAACTGGTTTGGATAAAACGTATTCCCGAAATATGGGAAAAACTAAAACACCTGGCAGATAAGAAGTAAGATCATTGGCCCTCATTGTTGTTAAAAGAATTTAACCTTAATTAAGATTTGCAACATCGTTGTAAATTTTAATTGCCTTACTTTTGTCAGTAATGAATTTTTTGCGTGCATCATATTTCAGGAAAGCCGGCGCCATACTATTTATTGCGCTGTTTGCTTTTGTGCATGCTGTTAAAGCATTGCACACGCATGAAATTTCGCTGGCATGCCATCATCATCAAACGGATAACAGCGATGCTGATGTTAAGGCATATTTCTCCTGCAGCATCTGTGATTTTCAGCTTGCAAAAGACAGCGATGGAGCCGTAAGCTGTTTTGAAATTGCCCCGCCCTTGCACAATATTCATATTTACCATACTTATACCCTGCCCGCATACACTACAGTTGTTGCAACCGCATCGGGCACTGACCCACCTTCATTCGCTTAAGTATTTACACCAGTATCTTTTATTATTAAGATTGATTGCCATGATCATCTTCAAAAAACTTAAGCAATGACTTATTTGAAATATAAATTATTATATACCGTAATATTATTAACTGCGGCTGCTTATTGCAATGCGCAAAAAAACACTTCCCTTTCCGGTAAGATAACAGATGCCAAAACAGGTGCCGTACTGCCGGGCGCTTCTATTATTATTCATGACATAAATAAAGGTGTTGTTTCAAAACAGGATGGCAGTTACCAGGTAAATAATATTCCTCCCGGTAAATACCTTGTTGAAGTTTCATACATCGGTTATTCCTCCGATGCACAAACCATAGACCTGCACAGTGCAGTACAAAAAGATTTTGCGCTTGATGAAACCGCGGTTGAAAAAGAAGCGGTAACCATAACAGGCGTTTCATCGGCTACAAGAATAAAAGATAATCCGCAGCCGGTAAGCATAGTAAAGCGTGAGGAGTTTGTAAACACTACCGCCACCAATACAATTGATGCGCTGACCAAATTGGTGCCGGGCGTAAATGCAGTAACAACGGGGCCGGCCATTTCCAAACCATTCATCCGCGGTTTAGGTTATAACCGCGTGCTTACCATTAATGATAATGTTCCGCAGGAAGGCCAGCAATGGGGCGATGAGCATGGAATTGAAATTGACGATTACAGTGTGCAGCGCATTGAAGTGCTGAAAGGCCCCGCATCGTTAATGTATGGCAGCGATGCCCTTGCAGGCGTTATTAATATTCAATCGCAGGTACCTGCGCCGGAAGGAGCGATAAAGGTTAATTTTTTAAGCGAGTACCAAACCAATAATGCTTTGCGTGGTTTTTATGGCAACATCGCCGGCACAAAAAACGGGTTTAGCTGGAATGCCTATGGTTCTTATAAAGGCGCACAAGATTATAAGAATAAATATGATGGCTATGTTTTCAATTCAAAATTCTATAACAAGAATTTTGGCGGCATGGTTGGCTATGGCGGCAACTGGGGCTACAGCCATTTGCTTGTAAGCAATTTTGATCAGCATATCGGTATGGTGGAAGGCGAGCGCGACAGCGCTACAGGCCGGTTTATAAAAGCCCTGCCCGATGGCGAAGAGGCCATTGCGACAGATGATGATTTTAAAACCACATCAATGGAAATTCCCTTTCAGCACATACGGCATTTTAAAGTAACAAGCGATAATAATTTTAAAGTTGGCACAAGCAATGTTGATGTAGTGGTAGGTTACCAGCATAACCAGCGCCAGGAGTTTGGCAACCCGGACGATGTATCAACACCGGATGCCTGGTTCGATCTTCAAACCGTTAATTATGCGGTGCGCTGGCATTTGCCCTATAACAGCAACTGGCGCACCAGTTTTGGCGTAACAGGCATGTATCAAACCAATAAGAATAAGGCAGAAGAAGTTTTAATTCCCAATTATAATTCGTTTGATATAGGCGGCTTTGTTTTCACACAATACACAAAAGATAAATTAACGCTTAGCGGCGGCATAAGATATGATACAAGACATGCAGTGGGTGATCCCATGGAGGAAGACGGAGAGGTGAAATTTGCGGCGTTTGACAAAAATTTCTCCAATGTTTCCGGCAGTGCAGGCCTGAGTTATGAAGTATCTAAAACGCTTGCATTAAAAGCCAATATTGCCCGTGGCTTCAGGGCGCCTAACTTTGCGGAGCTCTCAAGCAATGGCGCACATGAAGGTACTAACCGTTACGAGATTGGCAATGCCGATCTGAAATCTGAAACAAGCCTGCAGGGCGATGCAGGCATTGAGTTAACAACGGCGCATGTTTCGCTCGATGCAAGCCTGTTCTACAATCACATCCACAATTTCATTTTCTATGAACGCATGCAAAATGCTTCGGGTGGTGATTCGTTAATTACTGATGCGGAAAGCGGAGATGAATTGCAGGTGTTTAAGTTTGCACAGCAAACAGCCAATTTGTATGGCGCAGAATTAAGCCTTGACATACATCCGCATCCTTTAGACTGGCTGCATTTTAAGAACACCTTTTCTTATACGCGCGGGCAGTTCTCAGAAGCCATTGACGGTTCCCGCAATATCCCTTTTGTGCCGGCAGCGCGTTTAATCACCGCACTTGCAGTTGATGTGTTGCGCAAGGGCAACTTCATCCGAAACATTACAGCAGGCATAGAAAGCGATTACAATTTTGCACAGAATAACCCGTTCACCGGTTATGATACAGAAACGGCAACACCCGGTTACTGGCTGGTAGGCGCTAACATTTCAGCAGATATAGCCAGCAAAGGAAAAACTATATGCACGCTTAGCATAACCGGCAACAACCTGGGCGATATTGCGTACCAGAATAATTTAAGCCGCTTTAAATACCTGGACGTTAATAATGTAACAGGCAGGCAGGGCGTATTTAACATGGGGCGGAATTTTGGTATAAAACTGAATGTGCCGCTGAGTTTTTAAAAAAGTCAATAGTTGTTCATGATTCATATTCAGGCTATGGCAGGCAGCGCGCTTGCCAGCCTGAATTTTTTATTTTATGCAGCCTTTTTTTAATTGATAACATAATTTCCTTAACAAATTTTAAAGTTACATTTACCGCCCTAAAAAGGGATGCCGATGAAAATAATAATTGATAAGATACAGGAATTATGTGAGGCTTACCTTAAGCAATCCCCCAAACGCATTGAGCAGTTGCCGCGCAGTGGCAGCGACAGGATCTATTTCCGGATTTTCTATACTGATAAAACTTATATTGCTACCTATAACCTTAATATAAAAGAAAACCAAACTTTCATAGCATTCAGTAAACACTTCAGAAAAAGAAAATTGCCTGTGCCTGAAATTTATTTTGTGAATGAAGATGTAACCATGTACATACAGGAAGACCTGGGCACCGTTTGCCTGCTTGATATTTTAGAGAAGCATGGTTATGATGATTACGCTTTTCATTTATATAAAGAAAGCCTGAAACAATTGGCCCACTTACAGGTTGCAGGCGATAAAGGCCTGGATTACGATGTATGCTTAACAGCAAAGGAATTTGGCAAACAGGCTATTTTAAGCGACCTGCTGTATTTTAAATATTATTTTCTTGATACGCTTCAGCTGCCTTATGACAAGCAGGCCATGCTGGACGATTTTGAAGCCCTGGCCACTTATCTTACCAAAACGGAATACAAGTATTTTATGTTCCGCGATTTTCAAAGCCGCAACATTATAATCTCTGCCGCTATTGAAGAAGGCGATTCGGGGAAGGCGGTGCATTTTATAGATTTCCAGGGCGGCATGAAGGGAGCGCTGCAATATGATGTGGCCAGTTTATTATGGCAGGCAAAAGCCAGCCTGAGCGATGAATGGAAAGAAAAACTGCTGCATTATTATCTTGATGTTATTGATGCATTGCTTTTAAAACCCATTGACAGGCAGGTTTTTATTGGCCAGTATAACGGATATGTTCTTATACGCATGCTGCAGGTGCTGGGCGCTTATGGTTTCAGGGGTTTGTTTGAGCGTAAGGCGCATTTTTTAACCAGCATTCCGATAGCACTGAAAAACCTTAAAAAGTTTTTAGCAAACAGTCATGTTGGTATTAGCACAGCCGAATTAAGCCGCATGCTCGATGCGATTACATCTCCTGAGATCATTACGAATTTTGAACCATTCCAGGCAGATGAAAATACACAGCTTATTGTAAGCATAAACAGTTTCTCTTACAAAAAGGGCATTCCGCAGGATGAAAGCGGCCATGGCGGCGGCTTTGTATTCGATTGCCGCGGCATATTAAATCCCGGCCGGTTTGAAGAATATAAAACGCTTACAGGCCGGGACAAAAAAGTTGCCGACTTTCTTGAACAACGTACACGCATGAATGAGTTCTTAAACGGCGTGTTTGACGTTGTTGATATTTCAGTGGAAGATTATATCAGGCGTGGCTTCAGCAACCTTATAATAAATTTTGGTTGCACCGGCGGCCAGCACCGCAGCGTTTATGCCACTGAACAAACAGCCAGACATCTTACTATAAAATACAAGGTAAAAGTGCAATTAAACCATTTAAATGAACGCAACTGGGTAAAGCCCTTGTCCCCAACCCTAAAGGAGGAGAATAAATCACTGATTATTTAGGGCTTTATAACCTGAATTTTGGATATTGAAATTAATATTGAAAAATGGATAATGATGCATTTTATACCCTCCCCTTTAGGGGGCGGGCGCTGCATGCCATGCTGCTTGCAGCCGGCTTTGGCACACGTTTAAAACCATTTACAGAACATCATCCCAAAGCGCTGGCCGAAGTGAATGGCAAATCTTTATTGCAGCGTAACCTTGAATATTTACAGCAGTTTGGCATTTATAACGTGGTGGTGAATGTGCATCATTTTGCAGAACAAATTATCCAGGCCATAAAAGAGCATAACGGGTGGGGAAGCAATGTGAGCATTTCAGATGAAACAGGCGTCATACTGGAAACCGGCGGCGGATTAAGAAAAGCGGCACAGTTTTTTAAAGAGGAAGAAGATTTTGTGCTGATGAATGTGGATGTGCTTACAGATCTGCCGCTGAATAACATAATAGCTTTTCATAAAAAAAATAAGCCATTGGCAACGCTGGCAACAACCAGCCGTGAAACATCGCGATATTTTTTATTTAATGCAGAAAATGTTTTGTGTGGATGGAAGAATATAAAAACGGGCGAAGAGAAAATTATGCGATACGAAAATAATTTAAAGCCAAAAGCATTTAGCGGTTTACATATCATTAATACCGCGATATTTTCGTTGATGAATCAGCAGGGAATAAAATTTTCCATGGTAGATGTATATCTTTCGCTCTGCGCATCATATACTATTTTATCGTTCGATCATTCGCAGACGAAATTTATTGATGTGGGCAGGCCGGAAAACATTAAGAAGGCCGCTGCGCTTTTTAGCTGATGATTTCAAATTAGTTAAAGATTCAGGCGAATGAAGGCTAAACTCCAAAATTGCTATATTTGCGGCCGATTTTTTAGTTAATGAATGAGTAAAGCCGCTTATAAATGAAAACCTTCTGCAAGCATGAAGGTTTTTTATTTTAGTGTGACTGAGGTGGCGAAGCTATATATTTACATGTAAACCTATATTCTGTTTTTAATGTGTAAGAAAACGATCCCAAGGCTGTTAAGCTTTATTGTATTCTTTTTATGCATTGCTGTTGCCGGCCGGGCGCAGGATTTATTGCGTAATACCGACCTGAGCAGTATAAAAGTTGACAACATTTCAGATGCAGATATTCTTAAATTTAAAAAGCAGTTGGACGCATCGGGCTTAACGCAGCAACAGGCTGAACAACTGGCCATTTCCAAAGGCATGTCCGTAAGCGAAGTACAAAAATTAAGGCAGCGGCTGCAGCAACTAAGTTCGGCGTCCAACAACCAAAACAACCAGAACCAGCTTAACGGCCTTCAGAATAATCAATTAAACAGCAGCAACAATTTATTAAACCCACAGGATACATCGGCTAATCCACACATTGACACAACAGAGCATAAGCCTTTGATAAACCCGCGTATTTTTGGTTCAGAGCTTTTCAATAACCCAACGCTAAATTTTCAGCCAAACATACCTGTTGCCACACCGGTAAATTATATCATTGGCCCGAACGACCAGCTTAACATAAATGTGTATGGCGTTCAGGAAACAAGCATGCAGCTTACGGTGGCTCCCGAAGGAAATATAATTATACCGAATGTGGGCCAGGTGCAGGTGGCAGGCTTAAGCATAGAAGATGCTACGCAAAAAATAAGCGCCCTGATGGGCCGTACGGCTTATTCAACCTTACGATCCGGCGCTTCAAAACTTAGTATAACAGTGGGCCAGATAAAAAGCATAAGCATAACGGTTATCGGCAGCAACAAGCCCGGCAATTACACAGTGCCCTCGCTGGCTACGGCATTCAATGCTTTGTTTGTTGCCGGCGGCCCTGCAGAATTTGGCAGCTTCAGAAACATAGAACTGATAAGGAATAACAAGCTGTATAAAACCATAGACCTGTACCGCTTTCTGGTGAATGGAGACGGTAGCGATAACGTTACATTGCAAAACAATGATGTAATAAGAATACCCACTTATAAAACAAGGGTTATTATAGACGGTTATGTAAAGCGCCCCGGTATTTTTGAAATGCTGCCGGGAGAAAACCTTGCCGACCTGTTTACATTTTGCTCAGGTTTTACAGACAGCGCTTATAAAGCATCCGTAAAAATTGTTCAGTTTACAGGAAGAGACCTGAGTGTGAAAGATGTGAGCGCTGCCAACTTTGGCTTTTATCAAATGCAGGGTGGCGACAGTGTAATAGCGAGCAAGGTATTAAACAGGTTTTCCAACCGGATAACGCTTACCGGCGCTGTTTTCAGGGAAGGGATTTATGAGCTTACAGATGGAATGACATTAAGGGATTTAATTAATAAAGCAGACGGCCTGCGTGAGGATGCATTTATGGAACGCGCCCAGATATTCCGGTTGAAGAATGATTTTTCAAAAGAGTTGCTGTCATTCAATCCATCTGATACCATAGAAGAAAGAAATATTTTATTGAAACGGGAAGACTCGGTTGTAATCAATTCCATCTTCGATTTGAGGGATCAATATTTCGTATCTGTTTTGGGTGAAGTAAGGAACCCGGGATATTATGATTACCGCGACAGCCTGTCGTTAAAAGATGTTATCCTCCAGGCAGGCGGCTTTACCGATGCCGCTTTTCCTCAGCGCATAGAAGTGGCGCGGTTAATAAGAAGTGATTCATTAACCGCACAGGATGTGCGGGCAAGCACCATTATTGAGGTAAATGATATAGGCGATATTTCAGCGATAAACAACAATGTGTTTCTGCAGCCGTCCGATATTGTAACAATAAAACGCAAACCCGGCTTCAGGGCCTTTCAGTCTGTAACTGTTTCAGGCCAGTTGCAATATCCGGGTCCCTATGTGTTAGAAAAACGGGAGGAACGGGTAAGTGATCTTATTAAACGTGCCGGCGGTTTTACACCGGAAGCCTATCTTGACGGGGCCTATATAAAACGGTATAATTTAAGCGACCAGACAGCACAGGCAAGGCAACAGTCCATATCCAATATCCAGCAGCAAACTGATGATTCAACCGTTATGCTGCAACAACAGGACACGCAAAAACAATCAGACCAGCTTCCGCTTGATGTAAAGGAAATATTGTCTCATCCGGGTTCGCCGGAAGATGTTGTATTAATGCCGGGCGATGAATTCATTGTTCCAAAATATAATGCCGAAGTTAGAATAAGCGGCAGTGTATTGTTCCCGACACAGATACCTTATAACAAAACCTATAGTGTGAACGACTATATAGCGGCGGCAGGCGGCGCTTCAGAAAACGGCAAAAGAAGCAAGACTTATGTGGTGTATGCCAATGGAAAGGCTGCTGCAAAACGAGGATTTCTGTTTTTTAAGGGCTCTCCCGAAGTAAAGCCTGGTGCAGAAGTGATTGTGCCAATGAAAGAAGAAAGAACCAAATTATCACCCGCTCAATTTATTGCTATGGCAAGCGCAGTGGCTTCGCTGGCAGCGGTAGTGATAGCGATATTGAAATTATGATAAACTTTAATGGATTATACACTCAATTAAGCTAATAATGAATAATCAGGAAGAAGTTAGCTTTAAAGACATTATCGGGCAATTAAAAAAGCTATATAAATACCTGCTTTCTAAATGGATTATAATTATTGCAGCAGGTATAATTGGCGGCTTAACCGGATTGCTGTATGCACATTACACTAAGCCAAAATTTCATGCTACTTTAAATTTTGTGCTTTCAACAGGTTCTTCATCCAGCAGTTTTGCGGGGCTTGCCACTCAATTTGGAATAAGCCTGGGAAATGATAACGATAATATGTTTTCAGGGGATAACATTATTACTTTAATGAAGTCAAGGAGAATGGTGCAGCAGGCGTTATTTGAAAAACCAAAAGAATCTGATAAATCGCTTATTAATATTTTTGTTGAAGACAATAGATTAAATGAAAGATGGCAGAAAAGCCCAAGAACAAAAAATGCTTATCCTTTTCCTTCAGATGCGTCTAAATTAACTTTGATACACGATAGTCTGGCAAGAGAAATTTGCCGGAAAATTCAGGATGACCTGCTGGACGTTTCCAAGGCTGATGTTAAACAAAGTATTTATACGGTTACCACTACATCAGAAGATCCAATGTTTGCTTATTATTTAACCAAATACCTGGTTGCAACAACTTCATCGTTTTATATAAATACAAAAACAAGTGTAGCGAAAAGTAATCTTGATATGCTGCAAAGGGAAGCTGACAGCCTGCGCCGGATTTTAGGCGGCGCCATTACGGCCGCCGGTGCACAAACTGATTATACCTTTAATTTAAACCCGGCCTTCCAAATTCAAAGATCAGGTGCGCAGCAAAGCCAGGCAAGGGCTTCAGCATTGGGAGAGGCTTATGGACAGGTATTGCAAAACCTTGAGCTTGCAAAAATCACACTGCAAAAGGAAACGCCACTTTACCAGATAATTGATGAGCCGACTCTTCCCCTGGAAGAAGATAAACTGGGAAGAATCGCATTAATTGTTATAGGTGGTTTTATTGCCACAGTTGCAGTATCGCTGCTGTTAATTATTCTTAAGCTGTTTAAAGTATTTTAGCAGTTGAATTTAATGTTATGAAGCATCTTTTTTTAGTGCATTCCCCAATTACTTATTTAACTGCTGTATCTGTAATTAATAAATTGAATTTAGATAAGAATAACGCAGTAATAATTTTTTTTGAATTTGAAAAAATAGCTTCAAAAGATAATACTTATGAAGCGGTGAGTATTAACGAATTTTATCCAAATCATTTTTTCCCTAAACTATATTATTATTTCAGGTACTTTAATATAATCGGCAGGATAGACAGGCTTATTGATACAGTTACCAAAAAAGAAAAATATACAGCCTATATACCAACTGTAATATGGGCAGGCAAAGCATTAATTACAAATCCAAAATGCGTTTCTTTTAATTTTATTGAAGAAGGCCTTGCGCATTATTTTATTGAAGAAACACTTAAAAGTTTAACACAGGCTAATTCAAAAGATCCCTGGCGCAGCAGTATTTTAAAAAATACAAAGCTTATAATAAATCAGCTATATCAAATACTGCGGGGCTATAATCTTAGATTGCAGGCTTTGCCATTTTCCTATTCCTGTTATCATGGGGTAAACGGTGTTTTGTGCTATGGTTTTAGCGATAATTCATTTCCCATGATTAATAAAGAAAAAAAAATTATTGTTGGGTTTAAAAAGCAATCTTTTCCAGGTGTTGATCAAAAGCTTGCTTTTAACCTGGATAATGCAGTTATTTGGATTGGCGATGGCGGGGTAACACAACATGGGTTTAATGAAAAAATTTACTTGCTTGGAATTGAAAACGGCTGCATTCCGTTTTTACAGCAACAGCAGTATAAAAAGTTTTTTATTAAATTCCACAGGGACGAAAAGCCTGGAGTGCGGGAAGCTGTAAAAAATTTATTTTCAAAAAATGATATTCAATTCCAGGTAATCCCGGACTCAGTTATAATGGAAGTGCTGCTTTTTAAAGCGGATAATGCCACACTGATCGGTGTAAATTCAAGCCTCCTTTATTATGCAGCCATCATGAATCATTCAGCGTTTTCAATTTATAATTTTTTAAAGCCTGAATATTCAAAGGTGTTTTCAGACAGAGATTTTACCTTTTATTGGAATAAGGTCAGGTTAATTGAAAGCGATAGCAAAGTATTGGTATAGTTGTTTGTTTAAGGTAAAATGTCTAAGCTAAAAACAGCAAGAAACGTTGCTTTATATGCAACCGGGGAAATCATTCCAAGGGTTCTGTCATTTCTCCTGCTTCCCGTACTAACGAAATATTTATCAACCAGCGATTACGGTATTTCAAGCTACATTAATACAATCGCCACATTTCTGTATGTGCTTACTACATTATCTGTTAATAGCTATGCTTTACGAACATATTATAAAGCAGGCAGCGAATCAGGTAAAAAGAAACTGCTTGGCAACATATTTGTTTTTTTATGCAGTTGGGGATTAATTATGCTTTTGCTTGAAGCGTTATTATTTCCTGTATTGCTTAATGCCTTCTCTGTTCAGGTGCCTTTTTATCCCTATTTTTTGCTTGGCCTCATCATAAATTTTTTTGATGTAACATCCATTATTCCGCTTATAACTTATCGTGTAAACGAAGATGCAAAAGGTTTTGTGCTGTTAAGCGTTGGAAGAACTGTGTTGCAGTATGCATTCATCTTACTGCTGATTGTTTATTTTAAGATGGGTTTATTAGGCTCATTTTTGGGAAGGCTGATTACCTGTGTGCCATTCTTTATAATATATGTTTTAGTTGTAAAAAAGAGAGGGATTTTTACGATTGATATACAGCAGATAAAAGAAGCGTTGCGCTTCTCTCTGCCGCTGCTTCCCGGTGCATTATCTTATCTTGTTATCTCAATGTTTGACCGTGTAATTTTAGAAAGATATGTTTCTATGAGCGCATTGGGAATTTATTCCGTAGCATTTACGCTATCGCTCACCCTTAACATAGTGATACAAGGCCTTTACCGTTCTTTCGAGCAAAAAATTTTCCGGGAACACAATAGTCACGATTATCTTCAAAAAGTAGATGCACTGTATAAAATTTATATAGCAGCGCTTTATATTCCTGCGCTTTGCGTAATACTTTTTTCTAAAGAAATTTTGATGTTCTTTACTTCAAAACAATATTTTGGCGCTGCCGGTTATGTGCCTTATTTAGTGGTTGCAGTAATAATTTCAGGCATGAATACTTTCATGGGCACATTGCTTATCGCCGATGATAAACGGAAAGTTATTTCTTATTCATCATTTACGGCGGCTATTTTAAGCCTTATAATTAATCTTGTTTTTATAAAATACTTTGGGGTTACCGGCGCCTGCTTTGCTTCTATCTTATCATTTCTTATTGTATCTGTCTTCTATTTTACCAAAACAGCTATGCAAAAAAAATATATTGTCCAGCAAATTTGTTTTTTACTTATTTTCTTATTGATTAAATATATTGTTCAAACAGATGTTTCATTAATAATGGAAATAGCAATTAAACTTTTACTGCTTATCGTTTTTGCAGTTTTAGTAAAGTTAACGATCTGTTTAAAGCTTCCACCTGTCTCTGCTTTAAAAACACTGAAAAGGCTTAAGCAATATAACCTTTTAATGCAGGTGTTTATATTAATTGCCATATTCAAATAATGGATAGGATTTCTATAGCGCTTGCCGTATATAATGGTGAAAGATATTTGCCGCAACAGCTTGCCTCATTGCAGGCTCAAACTATAACGCCGCATGAGCTTATAGTGCTTGATGATTGTTCAACCGATAAATCGCTGGAAGTTATTAATGCATTTCCACTTTCGTTTGAAAAAAAGATTTTCTTAAATGAAAAAAATAGGGGGCCCAATTCCAGCTTCAAAAAGCTGGCAGGTTTATGCTCCGGAAATTACATTGCTTTTTGCGATCAGGATGATATTTGGCTGCCTGATAAAATTGAATCATCGCTTCTTAAAATGAAGGAGATTGACAATAATAAACCCACAATTGTTTTCAGTGATTTGAGTGTGATTGATGAAGATAATAAACCTGTTCACGATTCATTCTGGAAACTGCGTTTAACCAGGCCTGAAAATTTTTCTCTGAAAGATATTTTATTCGGGAATATTGTTACCGGCTGTGCTTCTTTAATAAACAATGCAATGGCAAACGAGCTTGCAAAAATGCCGGTGAATGTTATAATGTACGACTACTGGATGGCTTTAATCGGGTATAGCTTTGGCAGGTATTCATTTATTAACAAACCGCTTGTTTTATACCGGGCACACGATTTAAATGTAACGGATAAACAGCAGGCTTCTTTTATTAAAAATTTTATAAACGAGCTTAAAAATAAGCCGGCATACCTGCATAAGAATATTCAGCAGGCCATTGAATTTAAAAACTTATATGCAGGTGAATTGAACAGGAAGGACTTAAAAATACTAAACAATTTTATTGCTCTAAAAAAACAGCCTTTCTTTTATAAAAGATTTGTGAGAGACAAAACAAGCCTGCTGAGAAGGCTTAAATAATTATGCAAAGCGCTACAAATACAAATAAAAGTTTATTATATACTTTACTAAATGAACCGCTTACTTTTTTTGGCGGGTTGCTGCTTTTTTTAATGGTATTCTCGCCTACTTATAATATGGCGTTTAAAATTGTGTTTATTATAATTCTCTTAATTACAGTTATATGTTCCCGTATTTTATTTGATAAGCTAAACGTGACAAAAGAAGTATTTTTATGGTATGCTATTTTAATATCTCACGGTATCTTTTTTACCATCATAGGTTTTCTTAATAAGAATAATCCTTATTTTGTCTTACGCACCACCACTTACAACATAATCTGGCCTGTTTTTTATTTTATTTTTACAATTGGATTATATAAGAGAACCAGCCTTATTTTTCTTATCAGGGTGCTGGTAATTACAAATTTTATAGTATCGCTTTATTTAATAGGAAGCGCATTAACATTGCTTCATGTATTGCCTCCATTAGGTTTTCTTTCATTCAGTATGTCTCAACTTGATTATGATACTACGGCAGGACTGGTGAAAGTGCAAATACCCGCAATTATTTCAATGATGTTTACGGTGCCTTTTCTTATTTCATTTACCCTTCTCAGTGAAAAAAGATCCCTTGGCTTTAAAAAATGGTTCTTGTACGCTTCTATTTTGCTTTCAATCATCGGTATAATTTCTTCTGCAAGAAGGGCTTTAATGCTCAATGTTTTTTTTGGTGTTTTATTTACGATCATTTTTTCGTGGTGGGCTAATTATTCAAGCAGGCGTATATTGAAAAAAAATATGATATGGATGGTTTGTGGCGGATTAATTATTCTTACCGGTGTTTTAATTGCAGTGGCCGACTCTGGTTTTATTGACCTATCCCTTGTTTTTCAAAAATTTTCAGAGGCATTTGCAAGCAAAGAAAATCTTTCTGATAAAAGCGTAGCCATACGGTATGATCAATTTGATCTGCTAATAAAATCATGGCTTCAGAAACCTCTTTTAGGCCACGGGCATGGAGCTGTTTCAAGCTTTGTAGTACGAAGCGAAAAAACCCCATGGATGTACGAGCTAAGCTATGTAGCACTTCTTTTTCAAACCGGCATTATTGGATTGCTCATCTATTTGGCCCTGTTGGGCTGGCCCATATATAAAGGGTTGACACTATTAAGAAAAGGAAACCATGAAACCGCTTTGCTCTTAATGCCCCTGATGGTGGGATGTACCTGCTTTCTTATTGCCAATGGCACTAACCCTTACCTGCAGTCTTATGATAATATGTGGACGCTTTTTTTCCCGGTTGCTGTTATTAATTATCTAACAAAAGAATTATCATGTCCAACGATGGTGTAAATATTTTATTGGCAAGTTATAACGGTGAAAAATTTATAGCAGCACAGATTGACAGCATTGTAAATCAAACGCATCAAAACTGGCAGCTTTACATCCGTGATGACGGCTCTACAGATAATACATTAAAAATCATCAGGGAATATGAGCGTAAGTTTGCAGGGATACATGTAATAAATGACAACTATGGAAACGTTGGCAGTTGCCAGAATTTTTCTTTGCTAACTACTTCAGTTAAGAATGGAAATGAATATACCATGTTTTGTGATCAGGACGATGTGTGGATGCCCGGCAAAATAGAAATTACCCTGAAAGAGATGTTGAATGCCGAAAAACTTTACGGGAAAGATTACCCTTTGCTTGTTCATACAAATTTTTTATACGCAGATGAAAAACTGAAACCGATCAAATCAAAAGAAAACTTTCAGCCAAACAAAACCAGAACTGAATTAGCCAACCTGTTATGCCAAAATCATGTGAAAGGCTGCACCCAGTTAATTAATAAAAAGCTTCTTGATTTAGTTGGTGCAGATCCGCCTGCGGCAGAAAATCACGATTATTGGGTTGCCTTAGTTGCAAGCGCTTTTGCTAAAGTGATTTATATAAATGAAAAAACGATGCTATACAGGCAGCATGGGGAAAATATATCTACTCAGTTTAACGACGATTCTTTTATAAAAAGATTCAGAAGAATTTTAATTGAACGGAAGAATTTTCAAGATATTGAATCAAAAAGAAAAATGGCCTTTGCTTTTAAAGAAATTTATTATGACAGGCTATCAACCGAAAATAAAAAAGTGCTTGACTGTTTTATTGAGTTTTTTGAATACAAAACCTTATCACTCATTATACGTAATGTAAAGAATGGAATACGAAGGCAAACATTTAGCCAAACGTTGTTATTCTATGTAACCGCTTTGCTCTTGAAAAGAAACACATTCGCAAAAAGCACGGCTTTATTATTCATTATGTTTGCAACCTTATGAAAGCAGCAAAAATTTTATTAAATGCCTGTATGTACACAGAAAACCCTCCCGGGGTTGGGATTAATACCAGGGAAGCGTACAATGCTTTGACCATCCGGTTAAATGCAAACAATATTGAATATACAGTTTACGCTTATAATAAAAAAGGATTAAAGAACCCGCAATTTGTTTCGGAAATAAAATTGCCTTTGCTTTTAGAATTTTTATTCAGGCGGTTTATTTCAGTACACCGGCTTATATGGAACATTTTTTATTTGCCAGTGATTGCAAAAAAATATGATCTTGTTTATTCATTCACCAGCTATGGAAGCCCGTTCCTGAAAAGTCAGGTAATCACTGTACATGATTTAATTTGCTTTCAATATCCAAAACAAAATAAGTTCCAGTATATATACTTTAAAACAATTCTGCCTTATATCATCAAATCCTGTAAAAAAATTGTTGTAATTTCTGAATTCACCAGGCAGGATGTAGCTAAACACTTTAAAGTGCATCCTGATAAACTGCAGGTGATTTATTGCGGGCATGATCATTTAACTGATTCAAAAGTTGTTACGGATGAATCAGAATTAAAGAAGTTAGATGACATAACCGGCGGCAAACCATTTTTTTTTACCGCAGGCGCTTCGTACGGGCATAAGAATGTTGATAAGATTATTGAAGCAATGCAGGTTTTGCCTGAACATCTTTTATTAGTTACAGGCCCAAACAGTGCATATTATAACGCACTTAAGAAATCAACAGTAAAAAAGGGCTATAGCAATATAATTTTCCTGAACTATGTTTCAGACGGTTTTCTAAAACTGTTGTATAAGAAATGCGTTGCCAATATTTATATAAGTGCGTATGAAGGGTTTGGCTCTACCCCCCTGGAAGCTGCCATGAATAATAAAGTTTCTGTTGTTTCAAACAAAAGCGTATTGCCCGAAATTTATGGCGATTCGGTTATGTACGTTGATCCTGAAAATCCGGAAGAAATAAAAAATGCGCTAATCTCCGTTGCCTCACCTGGGTTTAACGCTGATGTATATAAAATTAAATTCCCCGGTTTAATAAACAAGTATAGTTGGGGTAATATGGCAGATGGAATTATTGATGTGATTTTACAGGGTTTAAATAAGAAAAGCAATCAGGCTGCGTAAAAACAGAAAAAGATTATTCAACCAAACAAACAACATATAGGTAAATTAATTTATAACTGTTTTAATCTTAAATAAAAGTATAAACGTTTGCTGCATGTAACTATTCAGGCTCGGCTTTTGCATAAGTGTAAAAAATTCTCTGTATGTTTAATTTACTTTTTCAAAAAATAAATATAACCCACTGTATAATCCTGTTTTTTTCATTAATGCAGCTTAACGGTTTTTCACAGGATGTGGCAACACTTAAAAACAATAACGTCATATCGTATATAAAGGCCCGGTTCCCCAACAAAATAACAGATGTGATTGTTGATAAAAATACGGTTACGGTAAAAGGTATTATTTCAGGCGCTTCCCAAAATCTTTATTTATGCGAGTTGCGCATGTTTGATGAAATTACAATTTCGAAAAAAGATTTCGTATCTGCAACGCTTCTAAAAGCACAAGGTTCTAATTTTCAAATCCAACTGCCAAGAACAGCCTCTGCAAATAATGAAACATACGACAGGCTTTATTCGCGTTGGATTATTACTGCTAAAAACGGCGCTAACTACCAGGCGCAATCGTATGCCCATTATGCAGAAGATATAAATGAAGCAGCCCTGCAATATTTGCCGGAAGAAAAGCCAAATGGGAAAAAAGGCCTTGAAGGATTTTTCCAGGAAAGCCGTGAATCAGACTTACAGGATTTAGGCATTCAAAATATAACAATGAATATTACTTTGCCCCAGGTTATCAGCCTGGAACCAACACAGTATTCATATAAATTTTGTAATAAGACATATTACCTCAACCCCAACACCATACAGAAATACGACAGGCAAATTAAACTTTGCAGCGATAATAACATTTATGTAACAGCAGTAATACTTATTCAGCAAAATATAGCTCAAAACATAAAATCTATTCTTGTACATCCTGACGCAAATACAGGCGTTCAAAGCATGGCTAATATCACGTCACAACAAGGATTTGATTATTATGCAGCGCTGATTGGTTTTTTGGCTGAAAGGTATAGCCGGACTAATAAAGAATATGGCCGTATCTCAAACTGGATTGTTCATAATGAAGTTGATAATGGTATATACTGGGCCAATGCCGGTAATGCCAAAATGGAATATTATACTGAATTATACGACCGTGTGCTTCGAACAACCTATTACACGGTAAGGCAGTACAATCCGGCTGCAAAAGTTTTTATATCATTAACCCATGCATGGGCCACTACTGTTCAGCCTGCCTACTATGCTCCTCAGCAAATGCTTGCTTTATTAACCGATATGAGCAGCAAGCAGGGCGATTATGAATGGGGTGTGGCATTTCATCCTTATCCCGAAGATTTATCTAACCCTTCCACATGGAATGATAAAGGTGCAACAATGGATTTGAATACTACTAAAGTTATCACACCCAAAAATATTGAACTGATTGATGAATGGATGCGTATGGAAACGCATTTATATAAAGGCCAAAAAGTGCGTACGCTTCTTTTTTCAGAACAAGGCGCTAATTCAAAATCATATAGTAAAGAAGATATGCTTGCACAGGCAGCGGTAATAGCTTATATGTGGAAAAAATGCAGCCGCTTACCCAGCCTTGAATCTTTCGATTATCATGCCCAATGCGATAACAGGAACGAGCGCTTTAAATTTGGATTATGGACCGTAAAAACCGGCACAATAGCAACACCCGATCAAAAGAAAACCTCGTGGTACATTTATCAGAAAGCAGGAACATCTTCTGAAGATAGTGCACTCGTATTTGCGCTTCCCATAATCGGCATAAGCAATTGGGCGCAGGCTTATAATAATTTAACCGGCACTATCATGCCCTATACAGTTACTTTTAATGTAACAAAAGCAGGCGTTCCTTTAAAGGGCGCATCTGTATTTTTTAATGGGGAAATGCATAAAACCATAAATGGCGAAGCCGTATTTTACAATGTAGCCGCTTTGTCTAAAAACAGGATATACAGCGTACAGGCTGATGGCAAAACGGTGAAGCAGGCAAACGTTGTAATAACGAAACCTCAAACAATAACGGTGAAGCTTTAGCTGTGTAAGCAAGCATATTATTAAGCAATTAATGAACGAATACCAACTTACTGCTTCAATAGTTTTATACAAAAATGATGACCTGGTTAAACAGGCCATTGAATCATTTTTAAAAACAACATTAAAAGTAAAACTTTATTTAGTTGATAATTCGCCAACCCGCGAATTGCAAACAAAGCTTGCCGCTTATATAAAGGATAAAAGGATTGAATACATATTTAATGGTGCAAACATTGGTTTTGGTGCAGGGCATAATGTTGCCATAAAAAAGATTATTGAAACCTCCGCGTATCATCTTGTATTGAACCCGGATGTAAGTTTTGACGCTGCTATTTTACCGGAGCTTTTACATTACATGCAAGCCCACAATAATGTTGGTGTTGTTATGCCAAAAGTTTTATATCCTGATAATTCTGTTCAATACCTGGCCAAACTGCTGCCACGTCCTTTTGATTTTTTTGTAATTCGCTTTTTACCCTTCGCTTTTAAAAAAAGCCAGGATGTTTTCAGGTTGAAACAATCAGGGTATAACAAAATAATGAACGTACCATTTCTTTCAGGCTGCTTTTTAATTTTCAATACCGGGGCTTTAAAGAAAGCCGGCTTATTCGATGAAAAAATTTTTATGTACACCGAAGATATTGATATCGTACGGCGTATTATATCGTCGTCATATAAATCTGTGTTTTATCCGTATGCGCACATCTATCATCATCATGAAAGAAAATCGTTCAAAAATCTAAAGGTTTTTGGCATTTACCTTAAATCAGCGCTATACTATTTCAATAAATGGGGTTGGTTTTTTGATGCTGAAAGAAGAAAAATTAACAGGTTAACACTTGACCAGTTAAAGCAATCATAGTGAATATTTTAGTTACAGGTGCAGGCGGGTTTATCGGCAGCAGGCTGGTTGAAATGGCGCAGCCGGAATTTGGTGTAAAAACATTGTCATTGAGAAATAAAGAAATTTCCACACCTGATTTAAATGGTGCAGATGTTATCATTCACCTTGCAGGCAAAGCCCATGAAATGAAAAAAATAAACGAACAGGCTTATTACGATATTAATTACACACTAACCAAAAAGCTGGCAGACAAAGCAGTTCAAAAACATATTCCGCATTTCATTTACATCAGTACACTTAAAGTTTACGGCGATGAAACTGATATTATTTTGAATGAAAATTCACCCTGCCAACCCACTGATGCCTATGGAAAAAGCAAGCTGCAGGCAGAAGAATATTTACAAAGCCTGCAGCCTGAAATAAAAGTTGCTATAGTACGCCCGCCATTGGTATATGGCGCAGGCGTAAAAGGTAATATGTTGCGCATGTTAAACCTCTGCAGTAAAAATATACCATTGCCTTTTGCAAAAGCCGGCAATAAACGCAGCATGGTATTTATTGATAATTTAATTGAATTGATATTTGCCATCTGCCGGCAACAAAAGGCCGGCGTTTTTTTGCCGGCAGATGATAAAGCTTTATCAACAGACGAATTGTTGGCTTACATGCAAAAGGCTTTTAAAAACAACACATCTTTGGTTAGCCTGCCTCCTGGTTTGCGGTATCTTTTGAAAAAAATAAGACCCGCTTTATATAAACGCCTCTTTCAATCGCTGGTTGTTGATAATGTGCAAACCAATAATATGCTAAATTTCATTCCGCCTTACCATCCAAAAGAAGGCATAGCTACAATGGTGAACTGGTATAAACGCTTACATAAATTATGAATACAATTTTTAATACAGAAGCATTCATCAAAGAAAAAATAATACACCGGCAGGAGAGCTTTTTTAAAAATGATCTTGAAAAATTTAAAAATGATCTTGAAAAAGAGATAAAGAATAAATCTGTTTTGGTTATCGGCGGCGCCGGCACTATTGGTTCCAGCTTTATTAAGGCACTCCTTGCCTACAGTCCCGGCAAGCTGGTTGTGATTGATATAAATGAAAATGGGCTTACTGAACTGGTGAGAGATTGCCGCAGTTCGAGCACAATAAAACTGCCTGAATACTTTAAATTTTATCCATTAAACTTCGGCTCAGGTATCTTTAAAAAGATTTTTGAAACGGAAGCGCCGTTTAATATTGTAGCCAATTTTGCTGCCCATAAGCATGTGCGCAGCGAGAAAGATGTGTTCTCTATTGAAGCCATGATTGAGAACAATGTGTTGCATGCAAAAAGTTTGCTGGATGTATTGGTTCAACAGCCACCACAACATTTTTTTTGTGTATCAACGGATAAGGCGGCTAACCCGGTGAACATCATGGGCGCCAGCAAAAAACTAATGGAAGAGGTAGTACTGGCTTACTCAAACGATTTTACTATTACCACGGCAAGATTTGCCAATGTTGCGTTCTCAAACGGCAGCTTGCTCGCCGGCTTTTTAGAAAGGGTAATGAAGCAACAGCCATTATCATGCCCGAGCGATGTAAAACGTTTTTTCGTATCGCCGCAGGAAGCCGGGGAATTGTGTTTGCTGGCCTGCGTGTTGGGGAAATCAGGCGATATATTCTTTCCCAGGCTAAGTGAAGATGAGATGGTTAATTTTTCAGATATAGCTGTTGGGTTTATCAAAGAGTTAGGTTTTGAACCGGAAATTTGTATAACAGAAAATGAAGCGCGTGAAAAAGTGTACCTTATCAAAGAAAAAAAATATCCTGTTTATTTTTTTGCAAGCGAAACATCCGGTGAAAAATTATATGAAGAGTTTTATACGGCCGATGAAGAATTAGACCTGGATAAATTTTCTTGTTTAGGCGTTATTAAAAATGCAGAAAGAAAAGATAAGGCGACGCTGAATAATATCATCCGCCAGGTTGAAGCATTATTTTCTTTAAAGGCCGGAAAGCAGGATGTGATTGCTTTATTACATAAACTTTTGCCTGGCTTTAAGCATATAGAAACAGGAATGAACCTCGATCAAAAAATGTAATTATGTATTTGTTTATAAAGCGCTTGATTGATATAGCTTTTTCAATTACTGTTTTAGTTCTGTTACTGCCTTTGTTTGTGCCCTTAATTATTCTTTTACGCTTAACCGGCGAAGGAGAAATTTTTTATTACCAGAAAAGAATAGGATGGCATAACCGGTATTTCCATATTATAAAATTTGCAACCATGCTTAAAAACAGTCCGAATATGCTAACAGGAAGCATAACGGTAAAAAACGACCCAAGGCTTACCCCAATGGGTAAGTTTTTGAGAAAAACAAAGCTAAACGAATTGCCGCAAATACTTAATGTTCTAAAAGGCGATATGAGCTTTGTTGGGCCACGGCCGCTGGTTGATGCAACTTTTAATGCTTATCCTGCTGAAATGAGGGATAAAATTTACGCATCCAAACCAGGCATTACAGGTATTGGCTCTATTGTTTTCAGGGATGAAGAATCATTGATATCAAATGCCAAATTGCCGCCACACCAGTTTTACAGCGCTTATATCGCACCTTATAAAGGCGAGCTTGAACTTTGGTATAATAAAAGAAAATCCCTGGCGGTTGATGCGGTCATATTTTTTGCAACCGTTTGGGTGGTAGTGTTCCCATCAAGCAATATCATTTATAACATATTTAAAGACCTTCCACTGCGCCCCGATTTTGTTTATGCGCAAAGCGTAGAAAAGATAATGGCGCAATAGTAAGCGTATCCTGTATAATCATTATTGGTGGTTTAAAAAAATAAATAATCAGGCTTTCTTATTTCAGCAAGAAAAATCTAATAATAATTTTAAGTTTGCCCCCATGTCTAAACACATCCTCATCACCGGCGGCGCCGGTTTCATCGGCTCACATGTAGTACGGCTATTTGTAAACAAATATCCTGATTATAAAATTGTAAACCTCGATGCACTTACTTATGCAGGCAATCTTGAAAATTTAAAAGACATTGAGCATGCACCAAACTATATATTTGAACATGCCAATATTTTAGAGCCTGATGTTTTACAGGAAATCTTTGAGCAGCACGATATTACCGATGTCATTCACCTGGCCGCAGAAAGCCATGTTGACCGCTCTATTTTATCGCCAATGGATTTTATTTATACCAATATTGTGGGCACGGTAAATCTCTTAACGGCTGCAAAAAATTACTGGAAAGATGAGCTCAGTAAACACCGTTTTCATCATGTATCTACCGATGAAGTGTATGGCACTTTGGGTGATACAGGTTTCTTTACTGAAGAAACAGCATATTCACCCAACTCACCTTATTCAGCCAGCAAGGCTTCTTCCGATCATTTCGTGCGGGCTTATGGCGAAACATTCCATATATCATTTGTAGTTACCAACTGTTCCAATAATTATGGCCCCAATCATTTTCCCGAAAAGCTCATTCCTTTATTCATCAATAACATCATCAATAAAAAGCCCTTGCCTGTATATGGCAAAGGGGAGAATACAAGAGACTGGTTGTATGTTATAGATCATGCAAGAGCCATTGACCTTGTTTTTCATGAAGGAAGAAACGGGGAGCATTATAATGTGGGCGGTTTTAACGAATGGAAGAATATTGACCTGGTAAAACTGCTTTGCAAGCTGATGGATGAGAAATTAGGCCGCGAGGCAGGCGAAAGCGAACAGCTTATTACGTATGTGAAAGACAGGCCGGGCCACGATTTGCGCTATGCTATTGATGCCACAAAAATTAATAAAGAGCTTGGCTGGAAGCCTTCCGTAACCTTTGAAGAAGGCTTAAGCAAAACTATTGACTGGTATTTGCAGAACGAAGAATGGCTGAAGCATGTTACCAGCGGCGAATATCAGAACTATTATACAGAACAATACAGCAACAGGTAAATAATTTATCTTTGCATGGATGGCAGAATCCTTAAACATATCAGACGTACGTTTATATAATTTGCATAAAAACAAGTTTGGTGAAAAGGAAGCGGAAGAATTTGTTTCACTTATCAAAGATGAAGTAAACAATAGTTTTGATGCTAAAAAGGATATACTTGCCACTAAGGAAGACATTGCAAAGCTGGAATTAAAAATCGCCCAGACAGAAACCAAAATGATTCTTTGGGCATTTGTTTTTTGGGTTACCCAGTTAGGAGCCGTTTTCGCTTTTTTAAAATTTATACCGCACTAATTTTAATTCTTTTAATGCAAATAGAAGCCACCCCTTTACAAGACTGCTATATTATTCACGACACGGTTTTTGCAGACAGCCGTGGCTATTTTTTCGAAAGCTTTAATGCACAAAAATTCACTGAGCTTACCGGTGTAAATACACCCTTTGTACAGGACAATCAATCATCTTCCACACGTGGCGTATTGCGTGGCCTGCATGCGCAAACAGGCGAGCATGCACAGGCAAAACTGGTGCGGGTTTTAAGCGGCAAAGTACTCGATGTTGCCGTTGACCTGAGAAAATATTCTCCCTCATTCGGCAAGGCCTTTTCCATTGAGCTTACGGGCGACAACCACAAACAATTATACATTCCGCGCGGCTTTGCCCATGGCTTTGTGGTATTGAGCGATACGGCTGTTTTCTTTTACAAATGCGATAATTTTTACAATAAAGAATCCGAGCTTGGGATTTTGTATAACGACCCGCAGTTAAACATCAACTGGCAATTGCCCAAAGCAGATATTATACTTTCGGAAAAAGATAAAAACAATTTTTTACTGGCCGATGTTTTGCATCGTTTATAAACATTTACCATTATCAATAAAACATAATTCATGGTTTATATGTTTACACATTTACCGTAGTTAATAACGCGTGAACCTGTGAACCTGTAAACGTTTAAACTTACAAACACAAATGAAAGGAATTATACTGGCCGGCGGTTCCGGCACACGCCTCTACCCTATCACAAAAGGCATCAGCAAGCAGATCATGCCGGTATATGATAAGCCCATGATCTATTACCCGCTGTCGGTTTTAATGCTGGCAGGCGTCAGGGAAGTTTTAATTATCACCACACCGGATGATGCCGCGCAATTTAAAAGGCTGTTAGGCACAGGAGAAGAACTTGGCTGCCATTTCTCTTATGCAGTGCAGGAACAGCCCAATGGCCTGGCGCAGGCTTTTATTATTGGCGAAGAATTTATTGGCAGCGAAAAAGTGGCCCTGATATTAGGGGATAATATTTTTTATGGGTCAGGCTTTAGCAAACTGGTGCAATCCTTCAATGATGTGGAAGGCGCAGCTATCTTCGCTTATGAAGTGAATGACCCTGAACGCTACGGCGTGGTTGAGTTTGATGCGCATTTAAAAGCTTTATCCATCGAAGAAAAGCCCAAGCAGCCCAAATCGAATTATGCTGTTCCGGGTTTATATTTTTATGACAATGAAGTCATCAGCATTGCAAAGAATATAAAACCATCGCCACGCGGTGAGTACGAGATCACCGATGTAAACAAAGTGTACCTGGAACAGGGCCGCCTGCATGTGGGCGTAATGAACCGCGGCGTGGCCTGGCTCGATACCGGCACATTCGATTCATTAAGCGATGCCTCTGAGTTTGTAAGGGTGATTGAAAAACGCCAGAGCCAAAAAGTAGGCTGCATTGAAGAAGTGGCTTACAGAATGGGCTTTATAGACCGTACACAGCTTTTAAAGCTGGCAGATTATTATTTCAAAAGCGGCTATGGAGCGTATTTGAAAAATCTGAAGTAAAAAAGCCGGTTTTTCACACAGGGCGCTTCCACTATTATGGCTTCGCCCAGGCTGCTTCACCACAGGACATTTATAATGTTTCATTATGATTTATTATTTTTGGGCAGATAATCATCAAACCAAAAAATATGTCTGGACATACTTCTCCAAGCGATCCAAAAAAATTTACCGTAGTGCTTTTTACAGGTTTTGTTACTGCATTTGTATTTACCATGCTGATGATGCTGTGGCACGGCGATTTTGAGCATAATGAGCACGGCGAAAGGCATTACAATACGGCCGTTGTAGAACCATCATATTAACCCGGCCTCGATTGCATACTTGTTCAGTGGTTATTGCAGAAAGTTTGCCGCCAGGTTTTCCCATTCCTCATCCAAACTAACGGCAGGCCTTTGCGCATGGGCACGCCTGTACCAGTAATCTGCATTCCAGATATCTCCTTCTTTCCTGTGCAGGTAAGCGTGCACCCGGCAGGAATTTTTATCATCCAGCGAATCAATCAAAGCATGTGCTTTATCCCAGTTTCCCCTGGCATCCCACCACAAAGCCTCTATATATAGCGGCAGCGCTGAAGGAGGCACTTCAGCATTTTTAATGGTTAGTAAAAATTCGTTATAAGTCATTAGTACAAGAAAGTTAATATTTTAGCGTGAGTTCGGGATAATATGCAGTATGCCCATCATTTCCACGATAGGAGAAATCTCTCGAAATGCAGCCAGCAAAAAAATCATGAGACCTCTCCTGTCCCCGAGGTGACGACTCAACTTCATAACAAAACTCAACAACATAATATCCAATCAGCATTTCAATTTCTTATCCCGAACTCACGTTATTTTAAAGCTCCGGAAATGCATGCAATTCATGAGATGATTAGAAGGGCCTTCAGAATTTCCGTGCATCGGCGCCAGATGCTTAATTGCGCTTTTCAATTTTATCATAAAAGCCGCCATACGTATTTAACCGAACATTATCTTCTTTAAAAAACTTCATCGGGAAACCTAAATCAATCGCGCTTGCTTCATCAAGGCGCTGCATATATTCTCCGGGAATAGTAACATCAACCGTTTTTAAATTCTGCTCAAGCTGTGAAAGCTTTGTTGCCCCAACAATCGGGATTACAGAAAGCGGTTGCTGCATCGTCCATTTCAAAGCAACATGCGCTGGCTCAACGTCTAATTTTTCGGCAATTGCCATCACTTCTTTTGTAATGCGCCGGCTGTTTTCATCCAGCCGGTTACTGCCCTCTTTTATTCTTCCGGGATCGCCGCGCAAATACTTGCCGGTTAATGCACCGCCCGCCAGCGGCGCCCAGGGTGTAACCGTCATACCAAAATGTTTTGCCACAGGCAGCAATTCACGTTCAGGCGTGCGCTGCAATAAGCTGTATTCAACCTGCAATGCAATAAACCGGTTCCAGCCCATTAATTCTGCCATCGTGTTTCCCCGGGCAACCACCCATGCTGGTGTATCGCTTATAGCAGCATAGTTTACCTTGCCTTGCTTTATAAGGTCATCCAGGCCGCGTAACACTTCATCAATGGGTGTAAGATCATCCCATATATGCAAATACAGCACATCAATAAAATCTGTTTGCAGGCGCTTCAGGCTTTCTTCCACACTGCGCATCATATTCTTGCGGTTATTGCCGCTGGCATTGGGGTTGGTTTTGTTATCATGCAAAGAATACTTTGTTGCTATAACAAAATAATCCCGGTCGCAGGCATGTGTAAACTCACCAATTATTTTTTCACTGGCGCCAAGCTTATATATGTTTGCGGTATCTAAAAAATTACCGCCGGCCCCGGCATATTTTTCCATTATGGCAAAGCTGGTTTCTTTATCTGCGCCCCAGCCATTTTCTGTTCCAAAACCCATTGTGCCAAGGCATAATTCGGATACTTTCAAACCGCTTCTGCCAAGTAATTTATATTTCATTTTTACAAATGTAATAAAGGGCCTGCAGGTTGTACCCTTAAAGATTAAAAGAGAAATTCGCTGGCAGCGCGTTAGGCTTTTTTATAGCTTAACACACAGGGATAAAAAAATACCTTTAAAATAAAAAAGAGGAAGTCTCAAAAGTAAACTGAAGGCTTTGAGAATCGCTTAAACGAAAACTTTCTCCATCAAGGTATCCGAATAAAAAAGAGGTTGACTCGACTTTTGAGACAGCCTCTTGTAATGCTTTAAGATACACTTTCTGTACCAGCATCTTCGGGTGTGGGTGCTGGTGCTTCAGGTGCCGGCTGCACATCGGTAGTTACCGGAGGCAATTCAGGTTGCGGAGGTGCTGCTGCAGCTTTCTTTGGCGCTGCTTTCTTTACGGCCTTTTTGGGAGTGGCTTTCTTGGCAGCCTTCTTTGGCGTTGCTTTCTTGGCTATTTTTTTAGGAGCGGCTTTCTTAGCAGTTTTCTTTGGCGCTGCTTTCTTTACAGTCTTCTTTGGAGCAGCCTTCTTCGCCACTTTTTTAGGAGTGGCTTTCTTGGCAGCCTTCTTTAATGTCGCTTTTTTTATTGCCTTTTTTGGCGCTGCTTTCTTTACAGCTTTTTTAGGAGCGGCCTTCTTGGCAGCTTTCTTTGGCGCTGCCTTCTTTATAGCCTTTTTATTTGCTTTTGCCATGATGTGAATTTTTCTTTTATATAAATGGATTGTAAGGTAAAAATGTTTTACAAATATCAATCCATTCGCAAATATTTTTTTTGTTTTTCTGAAATTTATTCATACAGCTAATCCTTAAATAAAGGCTGAAGCTTCTTTACAATGTTGCGCCAGGCATAATAATCATAATATTCCTGCGGCGTATCAGCATGCATGCTTTTATTATGGGTTATTTCATGAACGAAAGCTACAGCATCCTTGTCATTCACAATCTTAATTTTCTCCCCGCAAACGGAAAGCTCTATGCCCGCAGCGCCGGATGCGCAGGATACTACAGTTACGCCATAACCCATGGCTTCCACAATTTTTGTTTTAACGCCACCGCCGGTTATAACAGGGTTTATGAAAATATCAGCCGCTTTAAAATAAGCATATACATCATCTACAAAGCCCGCATATACAATATTCTTATCAGCGTAACTCCCAAGGGCATTGTACGAAGCCGGCAAGCCTCTTCCGCATATAAGAAAACGGTAATTAAAAGACGGCACTTTAAGCAATAAGGGATTTAATTCATTCAATATAAATAAAAGGGCGTCAAGGTTAGGTTTGTAATCCAGCGTGCCATTGAAAAAAAGCAGGGTCGCATCAGCCGGTATGTTATGCTTTTGATATATGGTTTCCTTTACGGCCTGCTTGCCAGCCGGCATTTTATCAATATCAATCCCAAAAGGCACAAGCACGGCGTTTTCTTTTTTCACCATGTTGCCGGCTATGGCAAACTGAATGTCTTCCCTGGTTTTGAAGAACACTTTATCGGCCTTTCTGTAAACTGCGGTTTCATAAATCTTTAAAAAGCCATGCCACCATTTGCCGATCGTTCTGAAGCGCTCATATTCTATATTATGGGTATGAACAAACCATCTTACACCGAGGCTTTTCTTTAAAATCCATCCCATCCAGGCCATATACGGATGTTCGGTAATAACATTTTTTATGCCCTTTTGTTTTATTATTTTTTTAATGCGCAAAACATAAAACGGGTTTATATACCTCCTTTGCTCTTTGCTGAAAAGCGGTACCATGGTATAAGTGTCAGCAAGGCTTACATCGTTATCTTCTACAGAAACAACAGTGAGATCGTTTGGGCCGCCAAGATATTTGCAGAAGATGGCAATGCCTTTTTGCCCGCCCATTTGCGCGGGCAGTATTTTGTAAGAAACAATATCGAGAATTTTTGCCACAGGAATAATATTCGCCGCAAATAACGGGATAAAAGAACAGCTTGCCGGCGGAATTAACGCTTTGCAAAGAAAGTAATAAAGGCGAGGTGACCCGCCTGGCGCTCCGGTTAGTCAGCAGGCCTGCGCACAAAACTGCCCGTTAATCCGGCGAAGCCTGAAACAAGGCCGCCTGTAAATGCCGTTACAAAAATCAGCAGGAACGATGAGCCGCCCAGGGGCAATAGCGTTGCAATTTTCTGAGAGAGCAAATGGTCATTCGCGCCGTCAATGATAAGCGCCATCACTGCCCATAACAAAAATAAACCGAGGAATGTGGCCAGGAAGGCAGCAAGCGCTTTTTGATGAATAAGCAATGCTATCACAAATGAAGTAACCGCAAAGCTCCACCAGGTAAAATACAATGGCGCTGCATAACCCAGCAATGCCGTAAGTGCAACCACAACTACAAACTTCATATTCATTAAAAAATTAAATGTCTATAATCAAAATCGTCCCGGTTAAATTATCCTTTATTTTTCAAAAACCATCCTGCCCAGGTTATCTTTTTTCCCGGCAATATCATTTTTGCTGTACAGTTTTATGTGATAATATTTTCCGGCCACCCATGTATCAATAAAGTTGTCGTAATATCTGCTTCCGGGGTTGCCGCTTTGCCCGCCGGGATAAACGCCATACGCATTGATATCATCCGTTAATTCAACCACCATTCTCCAGCTTGGCCCATGATTTTTTTTGAGCGCATTAATGATGTTTTCGCCACCGCCTGCATTTATATGCAGCCTGCTGAAGGCTGCTATCTTAAGCAAATGGTTTATACCGCCGTCTTTAAACTTGCCCCAGGCCAGTGCATTATCACGCTTTGCTTTTTCCAATGCCGGTATAATGCTTTTAAACGCTTCCGTAACATCGTCTTTTAATGTTTCTTTCTGTGGCGTATTGATATTATCTGCAAACAGGGCCACAGAATCCTTCAACATACTTTTTACTAAGGTGGGCGGTTCTACAGGCGGCACAGGCAAAGAAACCTGGTGAAGCTCATCATCATATATTTTGCCTATACAGCTATCCATCCACAGGCCAAAAACAGTAGCGCCTTCTGATACTGCATCACTCATTAAATTCCATGATGCCACTATTGACAGGTATCGTTTTTCCTTATCATTCAGCCTGGCATAATCAACCTGTTTCAGCAATAGCGGAAGGGCTTTTTCCGCCAGCAGATTATACTCATTGTTCTGCAGCTTTTCCATATCATCTGTTGTAATGTTTTGCATAGATGATAAATAACGGTTAATAAGCCAGCTTCTGTATAAGGAATAGAAGCCGGGCATATAAAAAGGATATGTTCGCACATCGTAGGCAGATTGGTTGGCGCTGCTTACAAACCCCCTTTCGGGGTTATGCACGGCCATTTCCAGGCTGTCGGGAATGTAGCGCTGCCAGGCATAGCTGCTGTCGGCGCCCGGCATAATAAAATCGCCCTGCCTGTACCATAATGCAGGAAATTTTCCCGCCTGGCGAATGGCAATATCCCCGCTTTTATCTGCAAAAACAAAATTTTGCCCCGGGCAACTAAATGTAGAAACAGCATCAAGATAATCATTATAATTTTTAGCCCTTACCAGTTTCAGAATGCAGGCAAGATCATCGCTTTCCTCATGCGCCTGCCAGTGCAGGACGTAATATTTACCGGTGTGCAGTTTATCAGGATAGTGCGGGTCGTACATTACCGGCCCCCAAACAGTAATGGCAATACGTTCCGTATCATCCGGCTTGTTTCTTATCTTAATTACCTCATTGCGTATTTCTGCTTTGCGCCAGTTGCCGTTAAACCAATATTCCTGCATGGTGCTGTCGCGAAATTTCACTTCATAATAATCTTTTACATCCCGTTCCGCATTGGTTAAGCCCCAGGCTGCATTTTCATTAAAGCCTATCAGCATATTTGGTGCGCCAGCCAGCGAAACGCCGTAAGCATTAAATGCCGGCGTTGATATCTGCATTTCGTACCAAAGCGAGGGGAGGTTTAAGCCCAAATGCGGATCATTGCATAAAATAGGCCTGCCGCTTTTTGTTTTGCTGCCGGCGACAGCCCAGTTATTGCTGCCATTATCTTTATCGGGCTTTATAGCGGGGCTTTCAGGCGCTGCTGCCGTTTTAAAATTAAAGTATAAAGAATCGGCCGTGGCAGGCGGCGCTGAAAATTTCAATGCATTTAATTTAGGCAGCGGTGTTGTTATAACCGGCTGCATCGAATCCTGTATGTACGGGAACAATGCCTCATATTGCGCTTTGGTAAGGATTGATTTTACATTCGTTCTTTCAAAATCTTCTTCATAACCCGCAAGATCATAAGCCATATATTTTGAAAGCAATGCCGATTTAAGGTTCGTCCAGGGTTCAGGTTTATAATTAAGCAGTTTATACTCTAAAGGATAATCTTTTTCCCGCAGCGTGCCTATGTAAGCGTTTACACCGGCTGTATATGCATCGCAGGCCGCTTTCATTTGCGGATTGCTTTCTATGGCATGCAGGGCTTTTTCTGCCGCATACACCATTCCCAGCCGCCTGAAGAATTTATCAACCTTTAAAAAGCTGGTGCCGCTGGCAGAATCGCCCATTATCTCGCTCAGCCTTCCGCCGGCAGCATACATTTGAAATTCCATTTGCCACAGCCTGAATTTTGCATGCAGGTAGCCCTGCGCAAACCAGGCGTCATTTTCATTGTCAGCATACACATGCGGCACCAGCCTCTCATCAAAATAAACCACTGTTTTGCCCTGCAATTGCGGGAAACTGATCTCCTCATTAAACGTTTCATTTGCAGGTTCGGCATTTTGCCAGAAGCCCTTTTGCGGCGAAAGGAATAAGCCAAAACGGGGCGTTTTGCTGCCGTGCAAAGTTTGCTGGCTGTCTAAAAAATAAATGAGCGCAATTGTTATAACAGCAGCAATAACACACCCTATAATCCTCATGCAATGAGATTGATTGAATTAATAAAACAGGTTACAAACAATGGTTAAGCTTCCAGCGTTGCTTCAGATGAAATTTTCAGGTTCAGCACCTTGCTGATGGGGCAATTTTCTTCCGCATTCTTTACGCATTCAGCAAACTTCTCCTTGCTTATGCCCGGCACTTTGCCTTTTACAACGAGATGCGAGGCTGTAAGCGCCCCATTCTCAAAATTAATACTGGAAGTGGTTTCAAGGCTTTCCGGCGTAAAACCGGCCTCCCCCAATACAAAACTTAATTTCATGGTAAAGCAACCGGCATGTGCAGCCGCAATCAATTCTTCCGGGTTTGTGCCTGTACCTTCTTCAAACCTTGATTTATAAGAATACTGCGTATTGCTTAATGTGCCGCTTTGCGTGGTTACTGTGCCATTTCCTTCTTTTCCTGAACCGTTCCAAACGGCCGTTGCATGTCTTTTCATAAAGATTATTTTTTTGTTATTAATTTACAAACCGGTTTATAGGTACAAATTATAAACAAAATTCACTAATAACAAAATATGATAAGCTGGGAAGATTTTGAAAAGATAGATATACGCTGCGGCACCATTACAGAAGCGCTTGATTTTCCAAATGCAAGAAAGCCGGCCTACCAGCTAACGATTGATTTTGGCGAGCTGGGCATAAAGAAATCATCGGCCCAAATAACACATCATTATGCAAAAGAAGATTTAAAAAACAAACAGGTTGCGGCCATTGTAAATTTTCCCGTAAAACAAGTAGCGAATTTTTTCAGTGAATGCCTGGTGCTTGGCGTGTATGATGAAAACAATAATGTGGTGCTGCTGCAGCCGGAACGGAAAATAAAAAACGGGATGCAGGTGGGATAGAGAAGCTGTGAGCTACGAGCTGCAAGCTGTGAGCCGTAAATTATGAACTATTAAGATAGATGGAAGAGCTCTACTACACATATTATCAAAGCCCGATTGGCATGATAAAAATTGCGGGCACAGACCATTACATTGCCGAGCTATCGTTTATTGATAAGCCGGAACAAATGAAACATGGCGAGCCGGGCATAAGTGAAGTGATGCATCAGTGCACGGAACAATTAATAGAATTTTTCAGCGGCAAGCGCAAAGAGTTTGATATTCCTGTTCACCAGACCGGCACTTTTTTCCAGCAGAAGGTTTGGGGCGAATTATTACAGATACCTTATGGCAAAACCATTTCTTATCTTGAGCTGAGCCGTCTTGTTGGCGATGAAAAAGCTATACGCGCCGTAGCGGCTACCAACGGGAAAAATAAGATCGGCATTATCATTCCCTGTCATCGCGTTATTGGCAGCGACAAAAGCCTGGTGGGATATGCAGGCGGTGTATGGCGCAAAAAGTGGCTGCTGCATCATGAGTTTAAGATTTCACATGGCATACAAACTTTGTTTGACTGAATCAGGCTTGCTCCCCGGAAGGTATCTCAAAATCTTTCAAGTATTTCATAAGCCAGTTTCATGGCCCGGCCCACTGCCTGGTCCATATCATAATACCTGTATTCGCCAAGCCTTCCGCAAATAAGCACATTGTGCAGCTTTTGGCTTTCGGCCTTATACTGTTCATATAATTGTTTGTTTTCCCTGTCAGGAAAAGGATATTCAAAGTTCACCGGGTCTTCCGGTGTAAAAGGCGTTTCATGGGTAAGCAATGTTCCTTTCACATCATCCTTTTCATCAGGATGCATTAAATGCTTCCATTCAATGGTTCTTATGCGCGGGTCTTCAATATTGGGGTAATTTACCTGTATGCAGGGCTGGTATTGTTCTGTGTTTTCCAGATATTCTATATGCCGGTTTTGCCCACGATATTTCAGTTTGCCGTATTTATAATCAAAAAACTCATCAATGGGGCCTGTAAATACCAGCATCTTTTTAGCCACCACTGTATTTCTGTTCTGCAGGTAATCTGTTTTAAGCTGCAAAGGAATGCCGTCAATCATATTGCGCACCATTTCCGTATAACCATTGCGCGGAAGCGCATTCCATTTATAACCGGGCGTAAGCGTTTGAATATTGGGTTTATTAATGGTAATTCTTACAGCAAGCTCTTTATCAAGGCTGGCTGCTTTTACGCCCCACTGCTTTTCTGTATATCCCTTTACAAACAATTCATATAACTGCCGGGGCATTTTTGCGAGACAGGCTTCCTCAAAGTTGGATGGATCGCCCTTAAACAGGCCTTTTTCCCAGTTTTTACCGGCGATCTTCTCAATATAATCCCGGGTTACCGGCCAGTTGAGACAGGCCCCATCAACTTTTGACCGTATGGTAGCAGGCCAGTTATAAAAAGCGGTAAAGCGGTTTAGGAAATTCCATATTTTTTCAGAACCGCACCTGAAATAGTGGGGGCCGTATTTATGTACCATGGCGCCGCATTCATGCCGGTAATCGTACACATTACCGGCAGGGTGATCTTTTCTGTCAAGAATAATTACGTCCTGGTTATGATCGGCCAGAAAGCGTGCAATGGTGCTGCCCGTTAGCCCGGCGCCCACAATCACGAAGTCTTTTTCCACCATTAACAAATATAAATTTTAGTACAATGCATTCTCCCACACGGTATATTTCAAGTTCACCTGTAGAGCCGCTACCGGGGGCGGCCGGAAAATTATACAAGTACCGGAAAGTTTGAGGCAGGAGCCGGTTAATACGCCCCCTTGCCCGACAACACGACGATAGGCGTTTGCATGAGTATCTTCATATCAAGAAGAAAGGTATAATCTGCAATATATTGTGTATCGTGCGATATCATGTATGCTGCACTCGTATTATTCGCACGGTCCCTTATCTGCCATAAACCCGTTATGCCAGGGCGCACAAGGCAACGCACTTCTTTAAATTCAGGATAAGGCACCAGCATAAAAGGCACCAGCGGCCTGGGGCCTACAATGCTCATATCGCCCAGCAGTACATTAAAAAGCTGGGGCAGCTCATCTATACTTGTTCTTCTTATAATTTTCCCGATCCACGTTACCCGCAAATCATTTTTATCTTTATGCAGCACACCTTTTTCAGCTTTTTCCAGGTGGCATTTCTGCTCATGGCGTTTTCCACTATGGTCTGCAATCATTGAGCGGAATTTATGGCATTTAAAATGTACACCGCCATAACCCACCCTGTCTTTACTATACAACACCGGGCCCCTGGACGTGCATTTTATAAGAAGCGCTACCGTTATCAATACCGGGGCAAAAAGTATAATGAGCGTCAATGCTGCAATAATATCGAACACCCGTTTAAGAAAAAGCTGGAATGATTTTTCATGAATGGACTGTTGAATGGTTTCAAAAGCCTCCTCTCCCTGTCCGGCGTTGACATATACAGGAATAACATTAGCATCTTCTGCAACGTTGGTGGTTAAGCGTGGTTTCATAGTTAATTGCCTGGTTTAAACAGGATACTAAACAAAGATATTTGTTTTGCGAAAAATAAATTCCAGGAACCATAAATAACCCGGGAAGAACATATTTCTATTGGTTAACGTATAATATCATCAAATAATTTTTTTACCCGGCTGCATGCATGATACCAGAATTTACTGTTTACGGGGATAAATTGGTATCATTGCGAAAAACAGCTGCCTTTACATGTTATTTAATTCTTTGGCATTTGTCGGGTTTTTTATCATTGTAACATCACTTTTTTTCCTGCTGCCTCATAAATACAGGTGGCTGTTGCTGCTTATAAGCAGTTGTTACTTTTATATGTCGTTTCTGCCCATATATATTTTGGTATTGGGCTTTACGATCATTATTGATTATTTCGCAGGCATCCTCATTGAAAAAAGCGAAGGCAGAAAAAGGAAATTATTTTTATGGTTAAGCATAGCTTCTAATATAGGCATACTTGGATTTTTCAAATACTTCAATTTTATTAATGATAACATATCCCTGCTTTTAAAGCTTTTTAATTTTACGAGCCCCTTTCAGGACATCAGTTTTATGCTGCCCATAGGTTTGTCGTTTCACACCTTCCAGGCCATGAGCTATACGATAGAAGTTTACCGGGGCAATCAGCGATCCGAGCGGAATTTCGGCATATATGCTTTGTATGTAATGTTTTATCCGCAACTGGTGGCAGGCCCCATTGAGCGCCCGCAAAACATGATTCACCAGTTTTATGAACCCAAAAAATTTGAATATGAACGTGTGGTTGCCGGATTAAAAATTATATTATGGGGATTTTTTAAAAAACTGGTGGTGGCAGACCGGCTGGGCATTTATGTAAATACAGTTTTCAGCAATCCTTATCATCATAGCGGCTTAACATTATTTACAGCCGGCATGTTTTTTTACGTGCAGATATACTGCGATTTTTCCGGCTATTCCGACATAGCTATCGGCAGCGCCCGCGTAATGGGTTATAACCTGATGGAAAATTTCAGAAGGCCATTGTTTGGCAGAAGTTTTGCCGACAAATGGTACCGGTGGCATATTTCGCTTTATACCTGGTTCAGGGATTATGTTTACACGCCGCTGGCAAAAAAAGCAAGGCGAAACCGGCTTAAATTGCTCAGTTATGTGGTATTGATCTTTACGCTGAGCGGTTTGTGGCATGGCGCCAACTGGACCTATATTTTATGGGGCATGTCTGCCGGCTTAAGCATTGTAATAGAACGCATTTTCCAGGATAAAGTGCGCCCGCATAAATTTATAAACAAAAGATGGATGACTATTCTTGGCACCACTATACCAATAATAATCGGGTGCATCATGCTGGTTTTTTTCAGGGCTGCTACCATTACCGACGCATTTCACATATTAGGTGCCATCATTAGTTTTAAAAGCGGCCATTTTTTTAAAGGCACGCCTCCTGTTAACTTTTATTATTGCCTGATGGCCGTTTGCATGCTGCTGACAGTTGAATTTTTCCAGGAATATTACCCGCATGTAAAGCTTGTAAATAATAATTCGGTTATAATAAGATATGCCGGTTATCTTCTGGCCATACTCGCTATATTAATGATCGGAGTGTTTAACGGGGGCCAGTTCATTTACTTTCAGTTCTAAGAAAAACACAACAGGTTAATGACAAGGGAAGAAATACATCATGTTATACGGTTTTTTAAAAAATTATTCATCCTGGCGGCCCTGCTTTTTGTGCTCGACAGGGGCCTCGGGCTATTCTTTCAATATTTATATGAAAGAAAACCGCCGCCCGATATACAGGCTTTCAATCATGTAATGAATACGCCATTGGAAGACGTTTATATTTTCGGAAGCTCAAAGGCGGTGCATGGTTATGTAAGCAATGTTTTTGCCGATACACTTGGATTAACCTGTTTTAATGCAGGCCGGGAGCAAACCAATATTTTATATGCCGATATTGTAATGAGCGAGATGCTGCGCAAACATGCTCCCAAACTGGTTATTCTTGATATAACCGCCAAAGAAACCGTAGCCCACAACATGGAAGCAAGCAAGCTGATACTTGCCAGCCTGATGATACCACATATTAATACAGACACTTCTTTTTTACGCATAGGCAAAGCGCTTTTTCCAAAAGAGGTTTTTGCAGCCCGGCTATCTGTATTGCAGCGGTATAATTCGCAGGTGCTGCCGCTTTTAACAGGCGCCAGAAAAAACCGTTTTGAAGAAAACGGCTACCTTCCCGTTCATGGCTCTAAAGTTGAGGGCGATATGCCCGCCTTTCAGGACAAAGGCGAAAGCTACGATACCACGGCAAAAAACTATTTTGAGCACTTCGTTACCATGCTGCAGGCAAAGCATGTAAAGCTGATCGTAATACAATCGCCGTATTACGTGCAAAAATTTACCACTTCGCCTTCATTGGACGCGCTAATGCCCATCATTAAGAAATACAATGTTGAGTACCTGGATTATTCCTTCAACCCGGAATTTTTTAAGAAAGATTATTTTTACGATAATGTGCATTTAAACGATAAAGGCGCTCCTATTTTTTCTGCAAGGCTGGCTTCAGATTTAAGGAAAGATTTTGAGAAAAACGATACTGCGCTTTTAAGCAAACTGCAAAGCCATGAATGATTTTTTAAAGAAATATGAACACCTCCTTAAAAAACCTGTTATCATTTTTGGCACAGGCCGTTCCGGCACAACCATAATTTCCGAAATCATTTTTCAGCATGAAGACCTGGCCTGGCATTCCAACTGGCAGGAGCTGTTTCCAAAATTTGCGCCCATCAATTACCTGCGCCGTTTATTTGACAATACGTATTGGCGGGTTATTGGCATGAATACGCAAAACAATAAATCATTCCGGAATTATATTTTATTCAGGCCGATTGAACGGTACGATTTCTGGGAGGCGGTTACAGGCAGGCGCATAGATTTCTCCCGCAGCTTTTTGCTGAATGAAAAAGCTACGCCGGAAGAACGCGAACATATACGCAGTTTTTTTGCGCGGATAGTTAAATATCAGAAACGCAAAAGACTGGCCATAAAAATTACCGGCCCGTCCCGCATGGAATATTTAATGAGCGTTTTTCCTGATGCGCAGTTTGTGCATATCCGGCGCGACCCTGTAGCAACGATCCGCTCCTGGATGGAAATTTACTGGAAAGAACAAATTATCCACCAGCTTTGGTGGCAGGGCGCTTATACGGAAGCCGAGTTGAAAAAAGCTGAATCTTTATCCTCCAACAAATTCTTATTTGCCGCTTTTCAATACAAAAAGCTGATGGAAACCACACAACAGGAGATTGAAAAAATGCAACCGGATATTTATTCAACTTCGTATGAGGAATTTGTAAAGGATCCGGAAGGATGTATAAAAAAGCTGATGGATTTTCTGCATTTGCAGCCATCAGAACTGGTTGACAAATTCATGCATACATTATCCATTGCTAACCGTAATGAAAGAAAAGCGGCCTCAGAAAAATCGGAAATAACACCTGAAACCAAACGGCAAATAATGGAAATTGTAAATGCCTGACGGTTTTCTATATTAAACCTGCAATAAATGGCTGAAGGCGAAAAATATCTTGACAGGCCCATTATCATCATAGGCAGCGGGCGCTCCGGCACCACCATCATGTCTGAAATTATTTTTCAGCATGAAGACCTGGCCTGGCATTCCAACTGGCAGGAATTAATCATTTTTACGCCATTGATCAATTTATTAAGGCCGCTTATGAACAACAGGCTCTGGCGTTTTAGAAAGTTTCATAAGTATATTGGCGTAAACAAGAATACAAGGCAGAAGCACCGGTCTAAAATTGACCTGGTATTATTCAACCCCATTGAGCGGTACAGGTTCTGGGAGTATATAACCGGCAAACGCATAGATTTTTCCCGCAGTTTTTTAATGAATGAAAAAGCCACGCCCGCTGAAGTGAAACGCATTCGCTCCTTCTTAAATAAACAGGTTAAATACCAGGGTAAAAAAAGGCTGATCATGAAGTTTACAGGCCCTGCCCGCCTGGAATATTTAACGAGCGTTTTTCCCGATGCTATAGTTGTAAATGTGGTGCGTGAGCCCGTGGCCACCGTTCGCTCCTGGCTTGAAGTGGGCTTCTGGCAACGCATGGGCATTGATAAATTATGGTGGCGCGGCGCTTATACGCCCGAAGAAATTGCCTTTGCAGAAACCATTAAAAACAAACCCGCATTGCTAACGGCATTGCAATACAAAAAGCTGATGGAAACCGCACAGCAGGAAATTGATAAGCTGGGTTTGAAGGTGTATGAATGCAGGTATGAAGATTTTGTAAAGGCCCCCCAAGCCTTTATACATAAAATGATGGATTTTATGCAGCTGCCGCCATCAAAGCATATAAATGCCTATCTTGAAAACATGATCGTTGATAACCGCAATGAAAGGCAACCCGCTTCTGAAAAAAGCGCAGTGCCGGAGGAAACGAGGCAGCAGATACTTGCAATAACAGGGAATTATTATTAGTTCCCAGGTTCACGGGTTTACAAGTTTAATTGTTAACCTGTGAAGCAAACAACTTGTGAACTTATGAACCCGTGAACATTTGAACTTTAGTGAATGAAGAAAATAAAAACAGCCCACGTAATCCGCGTATTCAGCTATGGCGGCGCAGAAGTGTTGCTGCGCGAATGCTTTGCCCATCCATATTTTAAGGAAAACGTTGCATCTGACCTATATATTCTCGACCATAAAAAGCTGGGGCTTGTGGAAGAAGCAAAGCCCCACGTTAATTCCATTCGTTACTATAAAATATCGAACTGGAAATTTTTTATTGCATACGCAAAATTTTTAAAGCATATAATCGCAGGGAAATATGATGTGGTGCATATACACCTGCCCGCAGCAGGCTGGATGACCATTCCTGCAAAACTCTTTAACCGCAAAACAAAATTTGTTTACAGCGAGCATAATCTTGTAAGCTTTTATGCAAAATATAATTATTACCTCAGCGGCCTGGCCTATGGCTTCTTTGATTGCCTTATTTATGTTTCGCATGAAGTGGGCGAAGTGGTGCGCAGGGTGCAGAAGGGCTGGTTTTTCAAAACAAAAAAAGCGGTTACTATTCCTAACGGTATTAATACGGATAAATTCACGAATGTGCATCGTTGTTACAACGATGTGAACCATAATTTCACGGTTGGGCTGCTGGCAAGGTTCCGCCCGCAAAAACGCGTTGACCGCTGGGCCGAAGTAGCTGCAGAAGTGCATAAGATGAACCCAAACATAAAATTTTTAATGGTGGGCAACGGGCCGGATGATGAGATGCTTCGCGCAAGAATAAAATGCTTAAACATGGAAGGAAAAATTGAATTGCCCGGCATGCTGAGCGATACAACAAGCGCTTTTAAACGGATTAATATTTTTTTACTCACCAGTGATTTTGAAGGATTGCCACTGGCGATTATAGAAGCTATGAGCGCCGGTTGTGTGCCTGTAGCAGGCAATGTGGGCGGTATTAAGCAACTGCCTTTTGATGGCTTTGGTTATAAGTTTGACGACTTTAATGCAACAGCCATTGCAAAGGTGATTGCAGCCTACGCAAATGATCCTGAAAAATTTAAAACGGAAAGCTTACAGGCAAGAAATTTTATTGAATGCAATTATTCGCTCACTAAACAAGTGCATGAAATAGTAGCTTTATATAAAGCGCTGAACGCTGAAGTAAACCTGGTGTAGGATGTACTGCGGTCGGCCGCGGCAGTAGCCTGGCCGAAGAAAAAAGGCGCATGAACACGTTCTTCCGGTTATCCGTCACATCAGCTTCGCCAACTGATGGATTTGCGATGCAAATATGCTGACCTAATCCAATACTACATAGCTGCCTTTATCGTCAATTGAGATCACAGGCAGCCTTTTTTCCTTCTCAAAATAATCATACACTTCTTTCAATTTATCTGCAAAGGCCTGGAGGCCGGGCTGCTCCTTGGTTACCTTTTCAAGATAGGCGATGCTTTTGGGATTACTGAAACGTATGGGATAAATGTGCACGGGAATAAAGTCCTGCCCGTTACTCTTGGCGCTCATAGCCAGGATATATAATTCTTCTATCTGCGGGTCCTGAATGGGAATGCAGCCAACCGTTATGCAGCTTCCATGAATATAAATATCGCCGCCCGGGTTAAGCCTATTTGTAGTGCATACGATCTTGTCTGAAGCATTGGGATAATTTAACCCCAGCGACATGTGATAATTGCTGTTAGGCTTAAACTCGTTGATGTAATAAAAACCTTCGGGCACCTGGTAATCTCCCTGCATACGCTTGGGGCCTAAAGTACCGGCCAATGCACACACAGAATAAGTTTTAAACAATTTAAATGGCTCACCCTGGCTGTTGCGCACCCACACCTCCAGTTGGCTGTCGTATTTAAAAGAACGGATATACATTTGTTTCACCGGCCATTGCAAACCGGCAGCTGCCAGTTGTTTTTTTAAAGTATCTGCCTTACGGTTTAATGCCTCGCTAACACGGGGAAAACTAGCCTGGTAATTCATAAACGACGGCTGGGCCGCTGCATACAAACTAATAAAAATCATTGCCGCTGAAAGAAAAGATTTCATTCGTACAAGTTTGTTTTTTTAATGGTCTCATGGAACGCCCTGATGTACATTCCCCTGTGTGTTGAATACATTTTACATGGGCGTTTCATCCGTATATTTTTATTTTTTTCAATGGTCGGATGCCTGCCTGTCCGGCAGGGAACGCCTGAATACACATTAATCTTTACGATAAAAATTTAATACGGGCGTTTCATATCTGCAAAATAATTTAAAATTGGTGTGTTATGAAATTATCCATTTGTTAATGTTAAATCTGGCTTTATTTCTGCGGAAGAGGTATGTTATCCTGTACGGAATGATTTTTGAAACTTCTGCAAACTATGCGATATGTAATAGCAATATCATGCCTTGTAATAATATTCGTTTCGTCGTTATTGTTGCTGAAGATCAAACAATCGCAGGTTATATTTAAATCAAAAGCTGACACAATCGTTATCAGGTCAGGAACAGATCAGGACACTTCGGTTTACAATCCTCATATAGATTCTGTTAATGAATTATATATCAATACAGGTAAAACACAACCGGCAGAACTGGTAAGCTACGCAGAAACTTTGATTGGCATACCTTACCTGTATGCATCAAGCAATCCTGCTGCAGGATTTGATTGTTCGGGATTTATAACGTACGTCTTTAATCATTTTAATATACAGGTGCCACGTTCATCTGCTGATTTTACCAATGTGCCGCATGAAGTTTCTATAAGTGAAGCAAAACCCGCTGACCTGATTTTATTTACAGGCACAGACAGCAGCTCTCATACAGTTGGCCACATGGGTATTGTAGTTCAGCACGAAAACGGTCTGCTGTTGTTTATACATTCCACATCAGGTAAGGCTGATGGCGTAACCATTACACCTTTGAATGATTATTATAGAAGCCGCTTTGTAAAGGTTGTTCGTGTTTTTCCGCAAAATGAGAACTCCTGATAACAATTTTTCTGTAACCATTCATCACTTATTTTATCCGGAACGCTTAAAAGAAGCGTATTTTGCTTTTCCAGTCTTTAAGCTAAACATCCCGGCGAAACTTAACCAGCATTTATTTTATTCATTCAAATAAAAACCTGTATGAAAAAATTTCAGGGTTGGTTGTTTGCAACCTGCTGCTTCTTTATTTTATGCTTTCCTGTTCCGGGCCAGGCGGTCATAATCTTAATTACGAGGTAAGCGAATCAGGAACATATTTTTCCATTCGCACCAAATATGATAAACAGCGATCAAAAAAAGTTGACAGGTTTATGGACAGGTATTTTGAAAGAAGTCAAATACCACCTGCAAAGCAGGTGGCTTAAAGAAGCAGCCCAAAGGGCTATATTCCAAGGTTCATCTGCGTAAAATCTTTTCCATCCCTTTCCTCTTTACGTTCTTCCTCTTCCTGATATTTT
>NZ_JASGEX010000061.1:0-9627 GCF_047606085.1 Parafilimonas sp. | reverse complement strand
CGATGTCGGTTCGTCACATCCTGGGGCTGGAGAAGGTCCCAAGGGTTCGGCTGTTCGCCGATTAAAGTGGCACGTGAACTGGGTTCAGAACGTCGCAAGACAGTTCGGTCCCTATCTGTGGTGGGCGCTAGTAAATTGAGAGGACGTGACCTTAGTACGAGAGGACCGGGTCGCATGTACCGCTGGTGTATCTGTTGTGGTGCCAACTGCAATGCAGAGTAGCTATGTACAGCCAGGATAAACGCTGAAAGCATCTAAGCGTGAAACCTTCCTCAAGATGAGTTTACTTTTAAGGGTCGTTATAGACGATAACGTTGATAGGCTACAGGTCTAAAGTTAGTAATAGCAAAGCCGAGTAGTACTAATTGCCCGTAAGCTTTAATTTTATTTTTTTGGTTTTTCCGAAAAATATTTAGTTCTCCAGTGATGAGAGCTTTTCCAATATGACATTATTAAGCTGTTAGCCATTAGCCTTTAGCTGTTAGCCTTTCTTTGCTAATAGCCAATAGCTAAAAGCCAATAGCCATATTTTTATGGTGGTTTTGCCGAGGGTGTTCACCTCTTCCCATACCGAACAGAGAAGTTAAGCCCCTTATGGCCGATGGTACTGCACAGAAATGCGGGAGAGTAGGTAGCTGCCGTATTTATTAAAAGCCTTTCCGGTTTCCGGAGAGGCTTTTTTGTTTATCATAAGCTTGTACATGCATTTAATCTGCCACAATGATTGGTGTAGCAAACTAAATTCAGCAGAGTATTTTAGAACAAGACTGTTTGCAGGTTAAACAGTGGCAGAAAGCCTGTCAAAGTAAGAGCGGAAAGTTGATGTGGGCAGCGTCAAGTTTTATAAAGTCAGTTTGTGGAAATATTATCTGTCAGCTTCCTGTTATGCAGAACGCTGGGTTGCATAGCAGAAAGTGTTTCACATATTATACGGAATGCGGCAGGCATTAAATTTAATCAGAGATTTTTTTTATTTCAATAGCAAAGTGTTAACCGTTTATTTTTGCATGCTGTAAACTGATGAATGCTTATTTAAACTATACCAGGCTTGTTTTGATATTTGTTTTCCTGGTTATACTTGCCGGCGGCGTAGTGCGTACAACGCAAAGTGGTATGGGTTGCCCAGACTGGCCACATTGTTACGGGCGTTTAATGCCGCCTTTCAGCAGCAAAGACCTTCCTGCAGATTATAAAAAATACCTTGATAAGCAGGACATAGATATGAAATATAACCCGGCGCACGCCTGGGTTGAATATATAAACAGGCTTATCACCGGCATATTGGGTATTCTAATAGTTATACATGTTAGCTGGAGCTTTAAAAAATTTTTCAGTTCAAAACAATCTATATTCTGGCTTTCATGCCTTTTTCTCGCAGGTACTGTTTTTGAAGCCTGGCTGGGCAAACTGGTGGTAGATACCAATCTAGCTGTTGTAAAAATTACCCTGCACATGCTGGCTGCCCTGTTTCTCGCTGTAATACCTGCGCTCATTTTGCACAGGCTGAATAATGATAAAGTAGTTCATGATAAAAACCTCCTAATCTTAACCAGGATTACGCTCATTGTGCTTTTATTACAGATTATTATTGGAACAGATGTGCGGGAACAGGTTGATGAAGTATCAAAAGCATTAAACTATCAGCAAAGGGAAACCTGGCTTTCGCAACTGAATGCTGTATTTGATGTGCACAAAATTGTTGCAATTATTACATCGCTGCTGGTGATACTTATATTCTGGCGCTCACTTTCGCATGCCAGTTTACAAAAGATAGCGCTTTTTCTGTTGTTGATCGTTTTGCTTGTTGCTGCGGCCGGTTTTTTGCTGGTAGCTTTAAATATTCCTGCTTTTATACAGCCCGTTCACTTACTACTTTCTTCCGTTTTATTTGTAAGCCTGTTTGCTTTTCAGCTTAATTTAAAGAGTTAAACATTTGCCTCAGGTACACAAAAAAACTCAAGGCTGGCAAAAAGTTTGCCTGATTATGAATAAAAACACATATTACGGGAGATGAAAAAGAAGAACGGATACAGGCCAATAAATCAAATAAGGATGCAGCTATTAAACCCGATCCTGAAACCCTGAATACAACTGACCCGCATGAACACATGCGGGGGCCATTCTCATCTTTAATGCATAAATTAGAAGAAAAAGCGGAAGAAAATAATTAAAAGGACAAAAACGATCGTGAGATAAGAACTGTTAAATAATGATCCGTATAATAAAAGTGCGGCTGGTTTTTTTAGTGCAACTCGGAAACCCACCGCCTAAGGCGGTGGTAATGTGCTGTATGCTAAGCCGGAATTGTAAATTTGAGGATGAGTAAATACAAAAAGCAGTCTCATGTAATTTACAAGTGTGATTATCATATTGTATGGGTACCTAAGTATCGTTTTCGGATTTTAACTGGAGAAGTAGGGATGTTGATGGATAAAGATATACGCATGTACAGTGAATGGTTAGGGTGTGAGATAGCAGAATTGAATGTTCTGGTTGATCATGTTCATGTGGTGATAAGCATTCCACCAAAGGAATCGGTATCAACATACATGGGAACAATAAAGGGAAAAACAGCCATAAAAGTATTCAAGAGTTATCCAATGTTGAAGAAACGTCCGTATTGGGGCAATCATTTTTGGGGTAGGGGTTATTTTGTGAATACAGTTGGAATCAATGAAGACCAAATAAGAAGGTATGTAAAATATCAGAAAGATGAAGAACGTAAAGAGGAGAGTAACCAACAGGGTTTCGACTTCGATCCTGGAACTTAGCCTTTGGCTTCATCCTTCAAACTACCTGCTTTGCAGGTGGTGGTTAATTCATGTCTTTCAAAGGTGCGGCAAATTTTACGTAAGCATCTCCCATTTACTTTAATTGTAAATCGCTTACCAGCATTACATGGTCGCTCAGGTTTTCATCTACCATGTCAAACTGTTTAACAGTGAAATTGGTATCTGGCAAAATATAATCAATGCGCAGCATGGGGGCCAGTGTGCTGTAAGTTTTGCCCACGCCGGTGCCGGTTTTAAGAAAAGCATCCTGCCGGGTGTTTCTTATACGGAAATAAGTGTAAGAAGTAGGCACATCATTAAAGTCGCCGCATATAATGGAGGGATATCCCACAGAATCTGTTTGCCGCCGCACGATAGCGGCCTGTAAACCGCGATTGGTGAACGCCGCCTTCATCTTGATAAAAATATTTTTGGAAGCGTCAATGGCTTCATCGTCGCGTTCTTTAATTTTATTCATTTCAGCATAGTCGGCTGTATTAAAGCCAAACGATTGCAGGTGGGTGGTAAAAATGCGTAAGGTATCGTTGCCCACTTTGGCATCCACATAAATAAGACTTCCTGAAAATTTGCCCGGAAAACCGGTTTTGCCTGAATCAACCAGCGGGTATTTGGAGAAAACAATGGAGCCGGAGGTGTAAAAACCATGATCTTTATTATAATCTTCCGAATAAAAATAGTAAGGATATTTCCCGCTAAAGAGGCCGATGTTGTCAGCGCTTTCGCCGCGGGTAAAAGAATGATTAAATTCCTGCAGGCAAATAATATCGGGCCGCAGGTCAAGCACAGACTGGGCCAGCTCCATGCGGTTATGCTTTTTTATTTCTTCATTATTGCTTAAACCATACATGTTAGCCACATTCCAGCTAACGATGCGAAACGTTTTAGCCGGCTTTTTACTAAGATTGGCAGGGGAAAAATTAGCGGCAAATGTTACACCTATTTGTTTATATCCCAGTGCCACCACAAGCAATGGCAGCAGCGACAATTTTGGCTTGGCTATAAGCCAGAAAAAGAAAATAAATACCAGCAGAAAAAATAAATAAGGAAAGGTAAGGCCGAGAAAACCTACCAGCCACCAGTTTTGAGGGTTTAAAAAAGGCACCAGCAGGGTAAGCAAATACACTATGCATGCAAGTATGGTGAGAAAGAGGAATATATTTCTTATGATATGACGGAAAACATGAGCCATGAATTAAAAATAACGAATTGATGTAAATTTTATTTCCAATCAATATCTGTTATAACGGGATAATGGTCGGATAGCTTTTTATTAATCACTGTTGTTTGAAACACACGAAAACGTTTATCTGTAAAAATATAATCAATGCGCAATGTGGGCAGTATTTTATAAAATGTACGGCCTATGCCCGGGCCTTTCTCAAGAAAAGCATCATTCAGGTTGCCTCTTAATGTATGATAGGTGTACGATGTGGGCACTGAGTTCATGTCGCCGCAGTAAATAACGGGCATTTGGGCCCTGTTTATTTCATTGCGGATGATGGCTGCTTCCTTTGCATGCAGTTTTTCTACATCGCGAAGCTTATACTGGATGGTGCGTTTGCGGTGATAGGTTATTTCGTAAATATCCTGGTTTTTATTTGTAGTATCGTTGTATAACCTGAACGATTCAAGGCGCGCTGTTAACACCCTGAAGGGTTTATGGTGCAGCTCAAGGCCGGCATAAACCAGGTTTTGTTTTTCGGGCCAGGTGGTAATGGTAATCCTGCCGCTATCGGTGAAAGGTGTTTTTGAAAAAATGGCGCATCCATCCACTACCCGCACACCGTTATAGAGCCTGAAGAAATTGTCGTTTGAAAAAAAATGGTAAGCATAGCCCATATCCTTCATTTCATCCAGTATATACCTGTTTTTATCAGGATTTGTGATGGTGTTTAAAAACTCCTGCATGCAAACCACGTCGGGCTTGTTGTTTTTTACCACCTGCAAAATATAAGGCCATTTATTTTCGTGCGGATTGGATGTAACAAAGCCCTGCACATTCCACGTAAGTATCCTTAAGCCTGAATCTTTCCTGTTAATATTAAAGGAAGCCGGGAGATTAAACGCCACTGTTTTAAAAATATTCGGCAGGCCGGGCAATAAGCTGGCAAGCATAATATAGCCCAGCTTGTTTTTCATAAACAAATTGATAATGCCGGCTATTATAATGCCCAAAAACCAGTAAGGGAACCAAAGCGCAAATAATGGCATGAACGAAAACCTGAAAGGAGACACGTACGCGCTGAAACAGGAAACAAGAAATAAGGCGGTTAATGCAATGCAGCCGCAAACCCATACAAACCTGATTGTTTTTTTCATGCAGAAGCGCGCGCTTAAAAATTTTCTTTGCTTGCTTTTTTTAAAAACTCTTTTTCTTCTTCGGTAAGAAGATGATAGCCCTGTTCATTTATTTTATCGAGTATTTCATCCAGCTTTTGCTGACTGAAATGAGGCATTTTTTCAAAAGGTTTCTTTGTTGCCTTATAATATACCTGCTGATGCCCGGGCGCATTGTATTTTTTTTCGGGATTGAAGAGATCATTTATCCAGTTAGCTAAATCTATCATCCATTTGCCGGGGTCTCTGCCATGTTTCAACTGGTAAACAAAGAAGAAGCCTGTGGCCCCGGCTACAATATGACTTATAGCCACTGCCCCGCTGTGGCTTAATCCTATTGTGCTTAAATCTATAGCTGCAAATATCACCGTAAGCAGCCATAAAGGAATGCCGCCGCTAAGCATGGGAAATATCCTGAAGTTAGGCGAGAGCGTGGTGGCGGCAATTGCTATAGCCATTACGGAGGTGCCGGCTCCCATTATATAAATTCCGGCAGCATTGGCGTGCACAACAGGTATAAGATTGGCTGTAATAATGAAACAAAGGCCGCCAAAAAAGCCTCCGTACAAATAAATGGGAAAAAGTTTGCTGTTGCCGGCCAGATCCTGCAAAATGTATCCGAAACACCAGAGCCAGAGGAGGCTGCTGATGAGGTACCAGATGCTGTTGTGCGCAAACATGTAGGTAATAAGCGTCCAGGGGCGGGTAAGCAGGGTATATCCGCTTGCCGGCAAAGCTATCCAGCTGTCAATTCCGGCATTGTTGGTGTTTTCAGCGCCCACGGTTAAATAAAAAATGACTTTTATAGCCAGAATGCCTGCAAAAAATAGTGAATTGAGGATTACGAGCCATACCAGTGCATTGGTGTCGTCGCCTATCAGCATTTTTTTCTTCCTGTTTTGCTCTCTTACAGACATAGTGTATTGGAAATTATTGAACAATCAAAATTAAAAAATATTGAACTTGTTTAAACCGTATTGTAAAACCACATAAAAACATATTTTTTCTATGTATCTCCCGTTAATAAGTGGAACAAGTATGTGGTTTATTTAAAGAAAGTATAAACAAAGTTTATTAATAAAATGTTTGCCTGTTTGTTTTGTTCCAGAAATACACCAAAGCCAAACCAAAAATTGCGCCACCTAGGTGCGCAAAGTGCGCCACATTATCGCCGGCGCTGTTTTGCAAAGCCATTACCAGCTCAAATCCTGCATATATAAGTACGAACCATTTTGCTTTTAGCGGCAGGAAAAAATAAATATATATGTAGGTGTTCGGAAATAAATAACCAAAAGCGGCAAGGCAGCCAAATACGGCGCCGGAAGCGCCCAGTGTGGGCTCATTGAGTTTGGTAGTAACAAAACTATTGGTAAGCGTATAGGCATTTTGAGCAAGCGAAGAATTGTAGGCATCGTTCCGCCATTCATCTGTAAGGTTAGAAACCACACCCGTGTTAAAATAATCGCTTACATGATGCTGCGCTGCAAAATTCTCAAAACTGCCATAAGTAAAATTGTTTTTTAAAGCATTGAAATCGTGCAGGAGCGAACTGGTTTCAAAATACAGCACGATCATGTGCAGCAAGGCTGCGCCCAGGCCGCATATAATATAAAATGTAAGAAACCGCTTAGGCCCCCAAAGGTTTTCGAGCACCGAGCCAAACATCCATAAGGCAAACATGTTTGAAAGAATGTGCGCCCAGCTGCCATGTATAAAAAGATGGGTTACAAACTGCCAGGGCTTAAACAAAGGGCTTTGCCAGGTGTGCAAAGCAAACAAATCGTCCATGGGGGCGTAATTGCCCGACTGGATGGTTTGCCTTGCAACAAAGAAGAGCACATTAATGATAATAAGGTTCTTGATTATTACAGGTAATATCTGGAAACTGCCCGGCCTGAACTCTTTCATTCAATCAGTTTGTATTTGGTTTTTTAATTTTAGCTGCACCACGTTTTCTATATGATGTGTATGTGGGAACATATCAACCGGCTGCACCTGCGCCACCGAATATTTTTGCCCGAGCCACTGTAAATCCCTTGCCTGGGTGGCCGGGTTGCAGCTTACATATACAATAAGCGGCGCTTCTATCTGCAATAATTTTTCTGAAAGCTTTACAGGCAGCCCGGCGCGTGGCGGGTCAACAATAATAACATCAGGTTTTCCTTCTTTTTCAAAAAAATCATCTGTGCATATATCAATAACATCTCCCGTATAAAAAGATGTGTTTGAAAGATTGTTTAAAGCAGCGTTTTCTTTAGCATCATCAACAGCTTCGCCAATGGCTTCAACTCCAATAATCTTTTTTGCCAGCGCACTTACAAAAATACCAATGCTGCCGGTGCCGCAATACAGGTCGTACACGATTTCTTTCCCGGTTAATTCTGCAAAATTTCGGGCGATTGCATAGAGTTTTTCTCCCTGCCTGGTATTGGTTTGAAAAAAAGACTTGGGGCTTATTTTAAATTGATAGTTTCCAAGCTTTTCCACAATATAACCCTTTCCATAAACCACCTGCGGGGCAAGATCATAAATACTGTCATTGCGTTTGCCATTGATGGTGTAAAGCAATGTGGTGACCTGGGGGAATTGCTCCTGTATAAAATGAAACAGCAACTGCATACTGGCTTCATGTTTATAGGCCAGTGTTATGTTCAGCATTATTTCGCCTGTGGTAGCTATGCGCACCATCATATTTCTGAGCCAGCCTGCATGCTGTTTAAAATCGTAAAAAGGAAAATTATGCTCGCGGGCAAAACCGGCTATGCTGTTTCTTAAAGCATTGGTGGGCTCCGCCTGCAGCCAGCATTTATGAATGTCAACCACCTTGTCAAAAACGCCTTTGGCGTAAAAGCCGGCCACGTTTGTGTTTGCAATGGCCTCTGTATCCTTTCCTTCTTTCCGCAATTGCCTGAATTCACTTTCGGGTATAAATTTTTTGGCGGAGAAAGTATATTCAAGTTTGTTTCTGTACAATGTGGTTTCAGCAGCGCCAATAATGTTTTGCATTTCGGGCAATGGCAATTTGGCTATGCGCTTCAAAATATCACCTACCTGCTGCTGTTTGTATTCAAGCTGTTTTTCGTAAGGCAGCATTTGCCACTGGCAGCCGCCACACACGCCAAAATGTTCGCAGAAAGGTGTAACCCTGTTTTCAGAAAGCTTTTTTATTTGCAGCGGAAAACCTTCGGCCCAATCTTTTTTACTTTTATATAGCCGTACATCAGCAATATCGCCGGGCACTACATTCTCTACAAAAACAACTTTTCCATCAACTCTTGCCACAGATTTTCCTTCGGCTGCATAATTCTCAATTAAAATGTCTTCAAGTATTAACTGTTGTTTTTGTTTTCTCACAGCTGCAAAATAAATTCATTCAGTTTGGGAATAGTATAAATTAACATGTTTTAATTTATTACCTTATAAAATTGTATAGATGCAAGCAAGCTTTAAAAAGCTGCTTTGGGATAATGCAGATGGAAATTTATTAGTTCTCGAAAAACCACCGCCTTTGGCGGTGGTTATGTACTCGTGGCTATGCCGTATGTTTAAATTTGCTGCATGAGCAAGTATAAGAAGCAATCTCATGTAGTGTATAAGTGCGATTATCATATTGTATGGGTTCCGAAGTATCGGTTCAGAATATTGAATGGAGATATTGGAAAGTCAGTAGATGAGGATATTCGCAAATTAAGTGAATGGCTTGGTTGTGAAATAGAGGAGTTGAATGTTCGTGGCGACCATGTTCATGTAGTAGTCAGTATTCCTCCCAAGATTTCCGTATCAACTTATATGGGCACCATCAAGGGAAAAATAGCGATAAAGTTATTCAGGAGTTATCCTGTTTTGAAAAAGAAACCATATTGGGGAAATCATTTTTGGGCAAGCGGCTATTTTGTGAATACGGTAGGCATAGATGAAGATATGATTAAGCGGTATGTAAAATATCAGGAAGAGGAAGAACGTAAAGAGGAAAGGGATGGAAAAGATTTTACGCAGATGAACCTTGGAATATAGCCCTTTGGGCTGCTTCTTTAAGCCACCTGCTTTGCAGGTGGTATTTGACTATGAACATCCGGCCATAGCATCAAAATTTCCCGTATTTGGCACTTATAAAACTGGCAGCTTAATCTCGGCTTCGGCTGAAACAGGCATTATTTCGCTGAACCATCTTTTTAATTCTTTCTTTTTTGGCACGAAAATTTTATATCCATCTCTTAAACATATACATGAAAAAACTTATCCCTGTAGCAATTGCAGTTATAATGGCAGCCTGCAATAACTCGCCCTCCACCACTTCGAATAATGACACGGTTGTAACAACAAGTGATGCGGTTGTAACACCAGATACTACAATTATTACAACAGAAGCAGAAGTATATACGCCTGCCGAAGGCGATGTTATTTATACTAAGTTGCTTTAATAATTCCGAAATTAAATTGTAGTAAAGATATCAGCTCATCCAATTGATATTCGAGATTAGAGAAGAACTGCTCAATT
>NZ_JASGEX010000060.1:0-66624 GCF_047606085.1 Parafilimonas sp. | reverse complement strand
TTTGTTATCAATTTGTTTCGCAACAACTAAATAACTTAACTATATCCTTTGTTTTAACATGTGTGCGTAACAGTCAGGCTTTTCCCCAATAATAAAACTTATCCACACTTATTCATGCAACAAAGCCTACTAAAATTATCAAAACACAAACTAATCATTTTATATTATCAATTGTAGCTTATGTAAAATTTGAATGGTTGAAACAAAGAACAGGCTATAACCATTTTGCTATGAAATCAAAAATCTATTTGGCAGCTCAACAGGCTGCCTATGATCTAAAAAAAATATCCACACCGCTTGCCGCATAAAAGACTTTTAATAAAACTTTTTTGCGTAAGGTGAGCTTAATAAAACATAAACCATTTAATTACTGATGAAATACAAACTGTTTACTTTTTTTTTAATGGTGGTATTAACCAATTATAAGGTTGTGGCTGCCCAGGAGAAAACTATCCCTGAACAGATAAGCCTGCATACATTTAATCCTTCTACATTGTTATGGTACGATAAGCCGGCGGCCAAATGGGAAGATGCTTTGCCTGTTGGCAACGGGCGGCTTGGGGCTATGGTATTCGGCACTACGGATGAAGAAACCATACAATTCAACGAAGATACCTATTGGTCCGGCGGGCCATACTCTACCGTTGTTAAAGGCGGCTATAAATCTTTGCCCGAAATTCAAAAGCTGGTGCGGGACGGTGAATACCTTAAAGCACATACCCTTTTTGGCAGGGAGCTAATGGGTTATCCGGTAGAACAGCAGAAATATCAGTCACTCGCAGAATTACATATTTTTTTGCCCGAAAAAGATATCAGTAATTATAAGCGCTGGCTTAATCTTGAAACAGCTATTACCGGCGTTTCGTATAAAATCGGGAATGTTCAGTTAAAAGAAGAGATATTTGTGTCGGCCCCCGGGCAGGTAATAGCAATGCGCTTTACTGCTGATAAAAAGAAAAGTATATCGTTCAAAGCAGTTTTACGTGGTGTAAGAAACCAGGCACATTCCAATTATGCGACAGATTATTTCAGGATGGATGGTTTAGGCAATGACGGCCTGGTTCTTACAGGCAAGTCAGCCGATTATATGGGTGTTGAAGGAAAACTCCGGTACGAAGCCCGTATTAAAGCAGTGGCTGAAGGCGGGAAGGTTTCAGTTGAAGATGGTGAGCTGATTGTTTCCAATGCAGATGCCGTTACCCTTTACTTTACAGCAGCTACCAATTTTGTGAACTATAAAGATGTAAGCGGCGATCAGCATAAACGTGCAAAAAATTATATGGCTGCTGTTGCAGGTAAAACCTATCAATCTATACTGCAGGAACATCTTTCAGATTATACAAACCTGTTCAACAGGGTAGAAGTGAAACTGCCGGTTACAGGGCTGTCTTACCTGCCTACAGATATACGAAAAGCGCGTAACCCCGATGAGCCGGATCCTTCTTTATCGGCACTGGCTTACCAGTTTGGCCGTTACCTGCTGATCACCTCATCCCGTCCCGGTACAGAGCCTGCCAATCTCCAGGGAATATGGAACAATAGCCAAAACCCCATGTGGGATTCCAAATACACTACCAATGTAAACACGGAGATGAACTATTGGATAGTAGAGTCTGCCAACTTATCAGAGTGTGCAGAACCATTAACCCGCATGGTAAAGGAATTGACAGACCAGGGGGCACAGGTTGCAAAAGAACATTATGGCTGCCGCGGCTGGGTATTTCATCAAAACACTGATTTATGGCGGGTAGCCGCACCTATGGATGGCCCTACCTGGGGAACATTTACTGTTGGCGGCGCCTGGCTGTGTACCCATTTGTGGGAGCATTACCTCTTTACACAGGATACGGCTTATCTAAAGGATATTTATCCTGTACTAAAAGGCGCTGTACAATTTTTTGCTGATTTTCTAACCCCGGATGCCAGCGGTAAATGGCTCGTAACAAACCCTTCCACTTCGCCCGAAAACTTCCCGGCACGTTCTGGCAACGGCCGTTATTTTGATGAAGTAACCGGTTCTTTTCTTCCGGGCACTTCTATTTGCGCCGGTTCGGCAATTGATATGGAAATCCTCAGTGACCTTTTTAAATATTATATCTCCGCCACCGGCATATTGAATACAGATGCTGATTTTGCAAAGCAGGTAGCTGGCCTGCGCAATAAACTTATGCCCCCGCAAATAAGCAAGGACGGAACATTACAGGAATGGGCGGAAGACTGGCCGCAGAGCGAATATCCGCACCGGCACATTTCGCATTTGTACGGCTTATATCCCGGCGATGTTTTTTCCCTGAAAAGCACACCGCAATGGATAGATGCCTGCCGTAAAAGCCTGTTGCAGCGGGGCGATGGTTCTGCCGAATGGGCAAGGCCCTGGAAAGCTGCCATGTGGGCACGCCTGCAGGACGGCGATCATGCTTACCGAATCATAAAAGGTTATTACAAAGAAGCTTCCAACCCGCAGTTTTTTGGAAATGCCGGTTTCCCCGTACAGGTAGATGGGCCATTGGGTATTTCTGCCGCAATCAGCGAAATGTTAATACAGTCGCAGGACAGTGTTATAAACCTGTTGCCTGCTTTACCGAAGGACTGGGATGACGGTAATGTAAAAGGGCTGAAAGCCCGCGGTGGATTTGAGCTTGATTTTAGCTGGGAGAATGGGAAAGCAAATATGGTGCAGATGAAATCGCTGGCAGGAAAAGTGTGTAGCGTGCAGGAAAAGCCAGGTTATACATTCGGGGTATATACTGCCTCTGGTAAAAAGGTAAAAACCCGTAAAACTGCCGATGATATACTGCATTTTGAAACGGAGAAAGGGGAAACCTATCAGCTTAAAATACAATAATGAAGGGGCATTATGCGGTACGATAGACATTGGTCAGCTTTTTTCAGATACTGATATAATGGCTCATGATTAATGCAGCCATTGCATTTATTGTTCGTTATTTTTTGCATCATCCTTCTTCTTCTGCGAACGTGATTTATAATAAAGCACATCCGCTTTTTCAACAGTTATCAATCCCCGCAGCCCATCTTTCGGGCAGCAGGCCAACAACTTCTGCGAATGCATTTATTTTATCATCGCGGCCCACAACTTCTATTATAATGGGAAGGTCTTGCGATATCTCAATCAGTTTTGCAGTGTGAATGTGCGAAGACGCCCCAAAAGACATAATGCCACGGAGCACAGTGCAACCCGCAAGGCCCAGTTTTCTCGCCTCAAATAAGATTTCTCATACAATGGCTGATGCCCGATTTTATCTCCTTTACCGATAAATATGCGCAGCAGTTTTGAATCATACCTGAGTTCCATAATCAGAAAATTAATTTGATGAATACAATACCGGCATGAACGGCGCCGAAGCCAATTACCACGCTCAGTAATACATACAACAGAGCATAAAAGAACTCCCCGTCGAGCACCATACTTACATTTTCATAGGCAAACGAAGAAAATGTGGTAAACCCGCCGCATATTCCCGTAGCAAGGAAAAGCCTGACTTCAGGCGTAAGCAAAGTGCCTTTACCAGATAACTCATATACGAGGCCGATAACAAAACAGCCGGTAATATTTACGATTAAAGTGCCGAGCGGAATGGAGGAAGGATAATTGTTTTGTACAAATTGTTGCAATAAGTACCTGCAGATACCGCCTATAAAACTGCCTATCCCTATTAATAATAAATTCCTGTACATAGCAACAAAGTTATTGAACCATGAACAGGAGTCATCAGCTTTTTACGGCGGTTAAAGGCGAACTCCATCGCCTGTGATTGTCAAAAATAGCTTGTTTAAATATAGTAATCAAACAAGTTGTTACAATTATTTTGTAATAATTCTTAGGTGACGATAAATGTGAGTAGTGAGCGGCCGGTTGTGAGTAATTCACCACCTGCGAAAATTTGAAATACACCCCCTTCAGCTTTCCGGCCCTGCAGGCTTTGATTTATAAGAAATGAAAATATTCTTTTGCATTATTAAAGCATATATCCTGTATAATCTTTCCCGTCCATGCCATATCATTTGGCAGTTCGCCGCTTTCTATTTCTTCACCAAAAATATTGCACAATATCCTCCTGAAATATTCATGCCTGGGATAAGAAAGAAAACTTCTGGAATCGGTAATCATGCCCACAAAGCGGCTCAGCAGGCTCATGTTAGACAGGGCATTAATTTGTTTGGTCATGCCATCTTTCTGGTCAAGAAACCACCAGCCGGAACCCCATTGTATCTTGCCGGCCACAGAACCATCGTTATAGTTGCCTATCATGGTTGCCATCACTTCGTTATCGGCAGGGTTAAGATTATAAATGATTGTTTTTGCAAGCTTGTTGTTTTCATCAAGCCTGGTTAAAAATCTGGCAAGCGCTTCGGCCTGCGGGAAATCACCTATTGAATCCCAGCCTGTATCGGGGCCAAGCTGTGCAAGCAATCTCTTATTGTTGTTGCGCAAGGCGCCGAGATGGTATTGCTGTACCCATCCTTTTTCCCAGTCCCATTCAGCAAAAAACAATAGCATGGCGCTTTGAAATTTGCGCTGGTCTTCTTCGCTTATTTGCCTGCCGGCCCTCAGTTCCAAAAAAATAGTTTTTATATCCATCATGGTAAACTCGTCTGCCTGCACTTTTTCAAGGCCGTGGTCGCTTACCCTGCAACCCATCGCTGCAAAAAAATCATGGCGCTTTTTTAATGCATCGAGGTAAGTTCTAATATCTGATATTTCTGTATCAGCCACCGTTGCGAGTTTATTTACATACGCATTAAAAGCATTCACATTGGCAACGGCCATTGCCTTATCAGGCCTGAATGCGGGGAATATTTTTACGGAAAACCCTTCATCGCTTACCTGTTTATGAAACCGCAGGTCATCCACCGGGTCATCGGTGGTGCAAACAATTTGCACATTCATTTTTTTCAATAACCCGCGTGTTGAAAATTCCTTTGATGCCAGCAATGCATTTGCCTCATCATACACTTTTTTTGCCGAGTGCCGGTTTAGTATGGTATCAATATTAAAATAACGCTGCAGCTCCAGGTGCGTCCAGTGATATAAAGGATTGCGCAGCGTATATGGAACCGTTGCTGCCCATTGTTCAAATTTCTCCCGGTCGCTGCCGTTGCCTGTTATAAATTTTTCATTAACGCCATTGGTGCGCATGGCCCGCCATTTGTAATGATCGCCATACAGCCATGCATGCGTAAGGTTATTGAAATTGATGTTTTCCGCTATTTCCTGCGGTGGAAGATGGCAATGGTAATCTATTACAGGCATCTTTTTCGCATAATCATGGTACAACAGTTTCGAGGTTTCTGTTGCCAGTAAAAAATCCTTGTCTAAAAAATGTTTCATTTTTAAATATGATTGTTGCAAACAATCTTCCCATACCGGCCGTTAATTGCGCATACAGCCTGCTATAATCTTTTCACCGGCAATCAACTTTCAGAATTTAAGCAGGGAAGGAAAAAATTATTCAGGGCAATACTACATACATAATTAAACAAACGCTTTGAACAGCTTGTGTTTTTTTTACGCAAACGTTTTCTACAACAAACAGATTGGCCGGTTTACCATCGCAGGCAGGATACATCGCTGTTTTTTCATTCAAATCATTATCTTAGAAGCGCTGCTTTAGTTCAGGGCAGGCATAAAGATTTTATTTAAACCACCTCGTATAAACCAAAACAATACACATGAAGCATGCACTTTTATTATTACTCCTCCTTCCTGTTGCAACTATTGCACAACTGCCGTCCATCGCCGTTAAAACAAAAGGGCTTAAACGTACAGACGGCTTTATACCTTTTTATATGGATGAAGCCAATAACAAAATATACCTTGAAATAAATAAGCCCGACAGTGAACTACTTTACCTTACTTCTTTGCCGGCAGGCCTGGGGTCAAACGACATTGGCCTGGACAGGGGCTTGACAGGAGATCAGCGCATTGTAAAATTCACCCGCACAGGCAATAAGGTTTTACTGGTGCAGCCTAATTACAGCTATCGCGCCGTAACAGACGACAAAGCGGAACAACGCGCCGTAGAGCAATCTTTCGCCCAATCTGTTTTATGGGGCTTTACTGTGGAAGCCGAAACCGGTAAAGCTTTTTTAATTGATGCCTCCGCCTTCTTTCTCCGCGATGCCATGCAGGCGGCCAATCGTATTCGCAATATGAACCAGGGCAGCTATAACATAAGCCCTTCGCGCTGCGCATTATATCTTCCTTACACAAAAAATTTTCCGCTCAACACAGAAATTGAAGCAACCATAACGTTCACCAATGAAGATGGCAAAACAGGCAATTATGTAAATGCGGTAACACCCTCGCCCGAAGCCATTACGCTGCGCATGCACCATTCATTTGTTCAGTTGCCCGACAATAATTATAAGCCCCGTGCATTCGATCCGCGTTCATCGTTTTTCAACATCAGCTACGCCGATTACAGCACACCGGTTTCAGAGCCCATACAGAAATATTTTATATGCCGCCACCGTCTTCAAAAGAAAAACCCCGGTGCGGCCATAAGCGAGGTGGTAAAGCCGATTGTTTATTATGTTGACAATGGCACGCCCGAGCCCATTCGCAGTGCACTGGTAGAAGGGGCAGGCTGGTGGGCCCAGGCTTTTGAAGCGGCAGGGTTTAAGAATGCTTTCATTGTAAAAGTATTGCCCGACAGTGCAGACCCTATGGATGCGCGCTATAATGTGATTAACTGGGTACACCGCGCCACACGAGGCTGGAGCTATGGCGCCGGCATTGTTGACCCGAGAACAGGCGAGATCATTAAAGGACAGGTTACGCTGGGCTCATTAAGGGTAAGGCAGGATTATCTTATTGCCGAAGGCTTACTGGCGCCATACAAAAACGGCACGCCGGCAGACGATAAAATGATGAAGATGGCTTTGGCGCGCCTGCGCCAGCTGGCGGCGCACGAAACCGGGCATACCCTGGGCCTGATGCATAACTATTCAGCCAGCACCGTTAACCGTTCCAGCGTAATGGATTATCCTTCCCCCCTTGCCACCATCAACAGCAGCGGCGATATTGACCTGAGCGATGCTTATGATAATAAGATTGGCGACTGGGATAAAGTTTCTATCGCCTGGGGCTATGGCGATTTTCCTTCAACGGCAAACGAAAAAGATACGCTCAACAGCATACTGGCAAATGCCTATAACAGCGGGCTGCGCTTTCTTACTGACCAGGATGCAAGGCCTGCAGGTGCTGCCAGCAGCTATGCCGACCTTTGGGATAATGGCAACGACGTAATTGATGGCCTTGATAATGTAATAAAAGTGCGCGCCAAAGCCCTGCAGCAGTTTGGCGAAAACAATATCAAAACCGGCACGCCGATGGCCATGCTGGAAGATGTGCTGGTACCTGTATATTTTTACCATCGCTATCAGTTGGAAGCCGTAACAAAAATAATTGGCGGCCTTGATTACACCTATGCTTTGCGTGGCGACGGGCAGCAGGCCACAACGCCTGTTTCCAAAGAAGAACAGCTCCGTGCCATGAAGGGCATCATTGCCTGCATCAATCCGCAATTCCTTGAATTGCCACAGAAGATCGTTGACATGATACCGCCCCGGCCTGCCGGCTATATTGATTCAAGGGAGCTGTTTACCAAACGCACCGGCCTGCCTTTTGATGCTTTATCGCCGGCAGAAACCGCAGCCGATTTCCCGCTCTCCTTTTTATTCAATGCCCAGCGCATCAGCCGCATGGAGCAGTACGGGGCAACCGGCGGGCTGAGCGTTTCTGATATGATAACCATGTTGATGGACAGCACCTGGAAAGCGCCCCGCAAAAACGGCCAGCAGGCATTGATACAGCGGCAAACAGAACAGGTGCTGCTTACTTACCTGCTTGCTTTAAGTGTGGATGACAAAGCAGGCTTTGCTGCACAGGCAGATGCGGTGAAGGCCCTGAAAGACCTGGAGGCTTTTATACAGGAACAACAAAAAACAAGTAAAGACGATGCCTGCCTGGCGCATCTTGCACTTGCATTGCAGAGAATGAAAAATCCGCAGGCCGCCAAGCCAACCCTGCGGGAAGACATGCCACCCGGCGCCCCCATTGGATGCGACTGGGATGATTAAGCGTTTTGCGGAAAACAGGGATTTGGCAAAAAGCGCTAAAAACCAACATAGCCTGCAAATGACCGATGGCTGTGCAGGAAATGTTTTTTTACATTCGCTGAAAATTATTTGTTATGATACGCAATCATGAAATTGATTATACAATTTTTGGTGAAGAATTACAGTATGTGGAAGTAGAGCTTGACCCCGGCGAAACAGCGGTGGCAGAGCCCGGCGCTTTTATGATGATGGATGATGGCATTAGCATGCAAACCATTTTTGGCGATGGCAGCCAGCAGCAGGATAACAGTTTGATGGGAAAGTTATTCAGTGCGGGCAAACGCATGCTGGTGGGCGAAAATTTATTTATGACCGCTTTTACCAACGCATCGCAGGGCAAAAAGCATGTAAGCTTTGCCGCGCCTTATACAGGCAAAATAGTGGCGCTTGATCTTTATAGTCTGGGCGGAAAAATAATTGCACAGAAAGATGCTTTTTTATGTGCTGCCAAAGGCGTGAGCATTGGCATTGAATTTCAGCGCAGGCTGGGCACAGGCTTATTTGGCGGCGAAGGTTTTATTATGGAAAAGATTGAGGGCGATGGCATGGCTTTTTTACATGCCGGCGGCTTTGTTCAGGAAAAGGAATTAATGCCCGGTGAAACATTAAAAATTGATACAGGCTGCATCGTAGGTTTTACCGGCAGCGTTGATTACGACATACAGTTTATCGGCGGTATCAAGAACACCATATTTGGCGGCGAAGGCTTATTCTTTGCAGTGCTGCGCGGGCCGGGCAAAGTGTGGATACAATCATTGCCCATCAGCAGGCTGGCTTCCCGCATACTGGCGTATGGCACGTATAAACGCAAGGAAGAAGGCAGCATCCTGGGAAGGTTTGGCAATATGCTTGATGGTGATGGATATTGATCAGGCGTCCGAAAGTCCGGAAGAAAATCATCTTTACTGACCTTCGGGACTTTACTGGCTTTCCCGTTTAAATTCACTCTACTATGAGCGCAACGGCAAAACATATTACGGTTAAGGGCAAAGTACAGGGTGTATTCTTCAGAAAATACACCAAACAAAAAGCAACGGAGCTCGGTTTGAAGGGCTGGGTAAAAAACACAAAAGAAGGCAGTGTTGAAATATTAGCCCAAGGAGATGCAAATGCCGTTAATGCATTAATTGAATGGTGCTATCAAGGCTCTCCAAAATCCAGTGTAGAAAAAGTGGAAAGCTGTAATGCGGAAGCTGACACAAACCTTACAGGTTTTTCAGTGCATTACTACTAACCCTGTTGCACAGCAAATAGTATTATCGTGTACGCTCTTTCTAAAAAAGCAGCGGCGTTAAATAACTCCCTTCAGGGCCTGGGCTTTTCCGTCCCAACCTCCTTGTATAATCCCGCCGCCAATCACATCATCGCCTTCATAGAAAACGGCGCTCTGGCCGGGCGCAATGCTCTTTACATGATCGTAAAAACGAACGCGGATGCGGCTGCCATCGTTATACAAATTACTCAGCGCGCCTTTATCCTTATAACGGATTTTGGTAAAGGCTTCCCTCCCATCTTCAATGCCATCGTATTTAAGCCAGTTCATGTTAGCCACCGTCATTTCGGTTTGCTGCAAATCTTCTTCCTCACCCAGCACCACTGTATTGGTCGCAGGTTCAATCGCTGTTACGTAAACGGGCCTGCCCAGTGCAATATCCAAACCTTTGCGCTGCCCGATGGTATAAAAAGGATAACCCTTATGCTTGCCTAGTTTCAAACCATTCTTATCAACAAACCAGCCGCCGCTCACTTCTGCTTCAAGGCCCTGAACGCGGTGTTTTAAAAAGCCCCGGTAGTCGTTATCCGGCACAAAACAAATTTCATAGCTCTCGGTTTTTTTGGCCAGTTCAGGATAGCCATAATCATGCGCCATCTGCCGTATTTCTGTTTTACGATATTTTCCCAATGGAAGAATGGTGCGGCTTAATAAATCCTGCTGCAAACCCCATAGCACATAGCTCTGGTCTTTCCCTTCATCCAAACCTTTGCTTATATAAAACCTGCCGTTTTCATGCTGATGAATATTGGCATAATGGCCGGTGGCAATAAAATCACATCCCAGTGCATCGGCGCGCTTCAGTAAAGCGCGCCACTTAATATGCGTATTGCACATTACACAAGGATTGGGCGTTCGGCCGGCGAGGTATTCTTCCACAAAATTGTCAATAACAAAATCGCCGAACTCTTCGCGTATATCCAAAATAAAATGCGGAAAACCATTTTGCACGGCCGCAGCGCGGGCATCGTTAAAACTGTCGAGGTTACAGCAACCTGTTTCTTTGCTGCTGGCGCCGCTGCTGGCATAATCCCATGTTTTCATGGTGATGCCCACCACTTCATATCCTTCACTATGAAGCATCAGCGCTGTAACGGTACTGTCAATACCGCCGCTCATTGCAACTAAAACTTTTCCTTTCCTGCTCATATTGCCCCCATCCCCGCCGCGGCGGGAGTTTTACAAAATTTAAAAGACCGCAAATATACGATGGTTTAAAAAGATGCAACGGATTTTGGAGGATGCAGGTTTGATTGCCGGGTTTTTAGGAATTTGCTGAATAACATCACGAAAAAATACATACAAAAACATAACTTTGATAAAATAATTTATGGCTGATTCAATATATCATATCAAAATAAAAAAAGAATATGCATCTGCTATTATTGAAGATTTAAAACAAGTTGATGCAATAGAAATTTTTGAAGAACCAATTGCCGATTGGCAAAAGAAAGAATCTTTAAAAAGATTAAAAGAAATGAAACAAGATCCTTCAACAGCTATTTCAGAAGAAGCGTTTTTTAATGCCATTGAAAAGTTAGATGAAGAAGTATAAAATACTTTTTTCTCGCGGTGCACTTAATGACCTTAAGGAAGCAAAATACTGGTACAACACTCAACAAAAAGGTTTAGGCAAACGTCTGGTAAATGATGTAAAAGAAGCTGCCTCAGCAATTAAACGCGCAACCCATACCATTCTTCCATTAGCTTGAAAATATAAGAGCTTCTGCCTTCCTGCCAATAAAATCTTAAAGCATATCAAAATTCTTAATGTTTAAAATTTCTGTTTCATCTTTACGTTTTACATCAAACAAAGCAATGAAACCGAGCATGATAATTTTTCTCACACAGGGGAATGTGCATAGCGAGGTTCCATGAGACAACTGAAAAAACAAATATGCACGAATGAAACGCCCATGTAAAATATATTCTTCACACAGGGGAATGTACATCAGGGCGTTCCATGAGGCCATTGAAAATCAAACTTGTACGAATGAAAAAGACGGTTTTAATTACAATCGCCCTGGCAAGCCTTACTGCAGTAAAGGCACAATACAACAGGTATAACAACGATAATGATTACAGCGATAATGGCGGCGGTTTTAAAAAAGAAAACGTGTTTATTGGGGGAAGCCTTTCGCTGGGTTTTGGCTCTGGCAGCTTTGCCGTGGGCGGCAATCCTGAAATAGGTTATTCATTTAATAAATGGCTTGATGCAGGCGTTGTTCTTAATTTAAATTATGCATCTCAGAAAGATTACTATTACGATGTAAGATATTCCAGCTTTAACTACGGCGCCGGGGTTTTTGCCAGGGCATGGTTTCTGCCTTTTTTATTTGCACAGGCCCAGCCGGAATTAAACTGGATATCTTATAACACTAAATACAGCGACCTGGTTGATAAACAAACTGTAAATGCGCCAAGTTTAATTGGCGGGATAGGATATGGGCAGAGAATTGTGGGGCAGGGAAGTTATTTTTTAATGCTGGGCGTAGATTTAATTTCTGATAAAAATTCTCCTTATGTTGATTATTACGGCCATGCACAACCCATCATTCGCGGCGGCTTTGATATTTATCTCAAGCCATCAAGGAAACCAGCTCATTCGGGCCCGATATTGTAAAGAAGCTTTCCTGCCAGGGCAAATATAAAAAACCTTCCTGCTGCATCCGTTCCAGATGCGCCAGCAGGTTGTTATAGTAACCATCTGAATTAAGCAGGATGATGGCTTTATCATGAATGCTCAGGTTGTTCCAGGTTATCATTTCAAACAATTCATCCAGCGTACCAAAACCACCGGGCAGTATTATAGCGGCCTCGCATAATTCAAACATCTTTTTCTTGCGTTCATGCATGGTTTCTACAATATGCAGGGTTTCAAGTTCCGTATGTATATCTTCCTTTTCATTCAATAAAGCAGGAATAACGCCAACCACCTTTCCATTATTTTTTATAGCTGAATTAGCTACCATCCCCATCAGTCCTTTCCTCCCGCCGCCATAAACCAATTGTATATTTTTTTGGGCGAGCAGCAAGCCAACCTGTTCTGCATGCTGTGCAAACAGGTTATTATTTCCAAACTTGGAGCCGCAGAAAACGGCAACAGATTTCCACATAATTCATTTTTTACATTGTTCCCCGGATAAAATATTTTCTCTTGGGCTAAAGCCCTTTATGGACTTTCTTTTCGCTAACCCCAGGCTTAAGCCTGGGGTTATATATCTGAAACCTTACACGATGGGCTTTAGCCCAGGTTATCCGGACAACAATAATTTTTTTAACTTAAAAAGCCTATGTAGGTAAACTAAATTTTTAGTTTTAATTTTGTTTGACTGATCCTAAAATTATATTTTTAAAATTGATGCTTCCCGACAAACACACATCTCTTAAAACAATTTACAATGCCTGAAAAAATAACAATCCGCTTCCACACTGCATTGCTTGTATCCTTCCTTGTTTTTTTGTGCGGCAAGGTAACGAATGCGCAGCATGCTGATTTTAATTCAGCCAATATTTACCAGAAACTTAATGCGCTGAATACATTCGGCAGCATCCTGTACATAGGCGTAACGCCTGCTGATAAGAACATTCCGCTGCTTAATTATTTTTCCAGACAAAAAAATTACAGAACAGGTTTTATAAGTCTTACAAGGGGAGAAAACCTGAAAAATAAATATGGAACGGAAGATGGTTTTGAATTAGGGCTGATACATGTTGCGGAAGGCATTCAGCAATATAAATTTGATGGCATTGAAAACTTCTACACTACGGCTTATGATGCCGGCACTTCGGGTAATGAAGAACAATTATACCGCGGTTGGGACACGCTGAAAATATTGAGCGATATTGTTTGGATAATAAGAAACTTTAAACCGGATATTATCATTACCCCGTTTTCATCAAATGATACCACGCTAAATGCGGAACAAAAAATAACGGCATCTTTAATACAAAGCGCCTTTATTATGGCTGCAGATGCCGCCGCATTTACCGACCAGCTTGCGTACGGCGCAACGCGCTGGAAAACGCTGAGGTTATTCTGCGATAATTCCAACAACGAAAACAACAATAATAATATCACCTCAATCAATACCAATACTTTTAATGCGCTAACGGGCCAAACAACAACTGAAATAGCAAATGCATCTTTACAATACCAGAAAAGTATTTACGGCAACAATTATACAATAGATGCTGCAGGCATACAACTAAAGCTGCTGGCCGGGGATAATACTTTTACAGATATTATGGACGGTGTTGAACAAAATCATCTATACTTAAATGACACGATCATTAACCTGCTGCAGCCACTTGTTAAAAACATAATTGCCGGCTATAATTTTCCTGAGCCGGAACAATCTGTTACACATCTGGTTAAACTGTATGAAACATTATTAAATGCCAATTCAAACAACAACTGGAAAAGCAGGAAGCTGAATGAAATACAAAACTTAATTCTTTTATGCAGCGGCATTTCGCTTAAAGCTTACAGCAACCAGCCATTTGCCGTGCCAGGCGATAGCTTAAATGTTCAGTTATCTGTGAATAAACGGTCGCCGGTTGATGTGCAGTTAAGTGAAATAATATATCCAGGCTACGACGTTCAAAAAACCAATCTTGCAATCCCGTTTTTAACAGATACAGTTTTTAACAGAATGGTTGTTGTCAATAAAAACAAAGAAGCAACACAGCCTTACTGGTTAAGAAATTCGGCAGGCAGTGAATACATGTATAATGTGAACGACCAGTATTTAATTGGAGAAGATGAAGACGAACCTGATTATAAATTAAGCGCATTGCTTAAAATTGATACTACTTATTTAGATGTTACAATGCCCGTGGAATATGTTGCAGCAAAAGGTAACGGGGCAAATAAGCCTTCTCAAAATGTATTCACTAACCTGCCGGTTATCGTATCCTTATCGCCCAATATTATTTTAACCAATGTAAAGCCAGGCAATGATTTTACAAACAACCTGCAGATAGCTGTAAAATTCAGGTCAAATATTTCAAGGGATTCTGTAAAACTGAAGCTGAAGATTTATGAGCCCGGGTTTACCATAGCGGCGGGGGATGAAACTGTAAAACAGGTTCCCCGCAAAACTGTTTTTGAAACAGACAGTATAATGAATTTATATGCAGGTGAATCTTATTCCATAAATATTCCGTTGAACGACCTTGATCTTAATAAAGATTCTGCCGCCACTTTAAATGTTATCATCAATGCGAATATAAACGGAACGGAGAATGCCTATTCATCTACGCTGAAAACAATCAGGTATGAATATTTGCCTGATATAACTTATTTCTACAGCGACCGTACTAAAATAATTCCCGATGAAATTAAAACAACGGGTGGGGAAATCGGGTATTTATCCGGCGGCAGCGATTGGATACCTTACAGTTTAAAACAACTGGGATATAAAGTGAAGCTGTTAACAGCCGGTGATTTTTATGCTGATAGTTTAAACAAGCTGGCGGCAATAGTTATAAGCCCATACATGCAGGATGTACAACATGCGTTAATGAACAAATACGACAGCATGGTTGCTTATGTGAACAAGGGTGGCAAACTGGTATTTCTAAACAGCCGCAATGAAATGAATTTAAACGGGCCTTTCAAATTAGTTTCAACTTCGTTGAAGCTGCCTTCTTTAAATTCGGAAATAACCTTTACGCAGCAGGCGCCGGGCTTATTCCTCTTTCCAAACAAAATCGAAACAACGGATTTCAGGTTATGGCAAAGTAATTTAACCGAATTTGCTTTTTATACAGATGATACAGGTTTTCAAATGCCGCTATCCATTAATTATGATAACAAATACACTGCAAATAATTCAATCGCTATAAAAAAATACGGCAAAGGCTATTTTATTTTTTCGGGGCTTTCATTGCCGTCGCAATTATCATCGGGCGTTGCAAGCGCTTACAAATTATTGCCCAATATGATTACGTTTTCAGAGAACCAGTCAGGAGCCTTTTAGTGGCGGGCCAGTGTCAGACAAGGTTGTATCAGCGCTTTTTTTTAATGCTGCCTGGCGCTGCATCTGTTGCCACATTTTAAACATGGCATCATTGTCCAAAACAGTTCGCTCCAATCGTTCAGAGATTGGTTTTGAAAGCCATATCTCCAATTGTAATTGTTTTATATGTTCGGGAGTATTCTGCATTATAGCTGACAAACCGGCTGTTAATTTTCAAATTCCCCTCTTGCAATTTCTGATTGCCTGATGATTGATTGCAATGTTCCTATCCTGATTTCAGCGTGATTAGGAACAGGCACTGTAATGGTTCTGTTATCAACTATCCTTTGCATAATTATATGGCTTCCTTTTTGACGCACTTGCATAAAACCATGCGCCAAAAGTATCTTGCAAACTTCTTTCCCGGAAAGTATTTTAAGCCTGCCCAACTGCTATTTGCATATTAGTGATAAAAACATCAGTTTTCAATCTTAAGGCAATCTCTTCTTTAGACGCATGTTCTAAAAATAATTCAATCGCTTCCTTCAAATTCGATTTTGCATCTTCTACCGTATCACCCTGGCTTGCAATATCCAATTCCGGGCATGACGCCACAAAACCATCATTCTCTTTTTCTATGATTGCCGTAAAATTTTGAATATTATTCATTGTGGATTCATTTTTATAAAAATACAAAATCCTGAACGTTGCAGAATGAAATATGATTTTTCACAATCAATCAACCCAGGGATGTTTAATTTGCAGCAAACATTCATCACACAATGAATTATCTTATTAAGAACGCAACGGTTGTAAACGAAAACAAAATATTCCAAAGCGATCTATTAATTAAAGACGGGAGAATTGAAAAGATAGCCCCATCCATCAGCCTTAAACATATCATAAAGGAAATTGACGCCACCGGCCTGCATGTATTGCCCGGCGCTATTGATGATCAGGTGCATTTTCGCGAACCGGGATTAACACATAAAGCAACTATTTACACAGAATCGAGGGCTGCAGTAGCCGGCGGTGTTACCAGCTTTATGGAAATGCCCAACACACAGCCGCCTGCTTTTACGCAACAGCTATTAGAAGACAAGTACAACACCGCCAAACATACGTCGCTTGCCAACTATTCTTTTTTCATGGGCACCAGCAATGATAATTATGATGAAGTGATGCGCTGCAATGAAAAGCGAAAAAACATTTGCGGCGTAAAAATTTTCATGGGCTCATCCACCGGGAATTTACTGGTGGACAGTCCGATTGCCCTCGACAAAATATTCGGTAATTCAGAACTATTAATCGCCACGCATTGCGAAGATGAAAAGATTATTAAAGAAAACTATGCAAGGCTGAAAGCGGAAAAAGGCACACTTCAACCTCTCGATCACCCCATCATAAGAAATGAAGAAGCCTGTTTTGAATCGTCGTTCCGGGCTATACAGTTTGCCAAAAAATACGGCAGCCGTTTGCATATCCTGCATATAAGCACCGAAAAAGAATTGCAGTTATTTACCAATCTTATTCCTTTAAAAGAGAAGAAAATAACAGCAGAAGTTTGTGTGCACCACCTGCATTTTACAAGCGATGATTACGAACGGCTCGGCAATCAAATCAAGTGTAATCCCGCTATAAAATCATCCAACAATAAAGCAGCATTATGGCCTGCCTTGCTGGATGACAGGCTTGATGTAATTGCCACCGATCACGCCCCGCATACATTAGAAGAAAAAGGCTTTTACAGAAATGATGAAGGGCTGTTGGCTCCCTCTCCTTTGGAGAGGGCTGGGGTGAGGTCTTATTACGAAAAAGCGCATGCCGGCCTGCCATTGGTACAGCATTCATCAATGCTGATGCTGCATTATTATAAAGAAGGAAAAATAAAGCTGGAAAAAATCGTTGAAAAGATGAGCCATGCCGTGGCCACCTGTTTTCAAATTGAAGACAGGGGCTTTATACGCGAAGGTTATTTTGCAGACCTTGTGCTGGTTGACCTGAACAAGCCTTTCACCATAAGTAAAGAAAACATTTTATACAAATGCGGCTGGAGCCCGCTGGAAGGCTTTACATTTCCATCATTAGTTACGCATACTTTTATAAATGGCAACTTAATTTATGAAAATGGTGTGTTTGATGAATCTAATAAGGGAATGAGATTAAGATTTATTCGTTAGTTGATAAGTTGATTGGTTCCTTATGATTAATTGCTTGCCAGTCAAACTATTCAACGAATCAACTTCTCAACATGCTAAGCGGCTGATTTAGCGTGAGGTGGATATGAACTTTCGGGTTAAATAATATTGAAGACTAAAAATATTTTTTTAATTATAAATAACTCCCTTTAGGGCCGGGGCATGCAGATAGACAAAACAACACGCTACGATCTCTCTATATTTGATCATAATGAGGAACAATCTTTATTACATCATCTTAATTTCTGCAAAACCAGCAATGGCAGGATATGGCTGGAACATTACCTTAAGACAACGCTTTCATCTATCAAAGAAATTGAAGAACGCCAGCAGGTGCTGCAACAGATAATTTCCGTGCACAACCAATGGCCTGAAACCATAACAAATGGTTCTGTATTGATGATTGAAAAATTTTATGAATCGCGTATTGATAATATTCCTAAAAGCACCGATATAATCAGCAGTAATTTTTACAAGATTGTTAATGCGCAGGATTTTTCATTGCTTCGCTATTCGGTTTCGCATTTCATAGATTTTCTGCAGGGCATGCATGCCATTTATAACCTGCTCAATAAACCAAACAATCCTGCAAGCCTTTCCGTGCTGATGGAAAGAACAAGAATGCTGCTGTCAAAACCCGTAACACAGGAAATTATTCAATATAAAAAAGAAAAAAAGCTATCCTTATCCACCATTCTTAAATTCGGTCATTTTATACGTTTTCATTACAAGCAGGATGCACAGGAGCTTATCGAGATATACAGCAGGCTCGATGCTTTATACAGCCTTGCCACTGCCTGCATACAATATCAATTTACTTTTCCGCAGTTTACACAGGATATTGCCCCGCATTTTGAAGCCACGCAATTATATCACCCGTTATTGCCCAACCCGGTTGCATATAATATTGCTTTAACGCAGCAGCAAAATTTTTTATTTCTCACCGGCGCTAACATGGCCGGCAAAAGCACCTTCATAAAAGCGGTTGGTATAAGCGTTTACCTGGCGCATATTGGCATGGGCGTGCCGGCAAAACAGTTGCAGCTTAATTTCTTTGACGGGCTTATCAGCAATATTCATGTGATTGATAACATTATAAAAGGCGAGAGCTATTTCTTTAACGAAGTGCAGCGCATCCGCAAGACCATTGAACAAATAACCGACGGCAAAAACTGGCTGGTGCTGATTGATGAATTGTTTAAAGGCACCAATGTGCAGGACGCCATGAAATGCAGCACTACGGTGATTGAAGGGTTGCTTAAAATTCATAATGCTTTATTTATTCTCTCTACGCATTTATACGAAATTGGCGATGGGTTGAAACAATATCCGAATATACTTTTCCGCTATTTTGAAACAGAAGTAAAGGATGAACAGCTTTACTTTAATTATAAGTTGAAGGAAGGCATCAGCAACGACCGTCTCGGTTATTTAATATTGAAAAAAGAAGGCGTGGTGGATAGGCTGAAAAACCTTTCCTAAAGAGAAGACATTGAAATAAAAATATAAATAATTTTTTAAAATAAGAAACCGTCCACTGGGCGCATTTCAAATTTCACTTCATACGCGGCACTCCGGTCGGTGAGACACCGACCGGTAGCGGGTTCTACAGGTGGGTGGACACCCACCTGAGAAAATTTAAAATTCACCCATTGGAAATGTGTAGCCTTTTACTGTACTTGCATAACCGATGAGGTAAGATGCATCCAAATTCACTTATTTAGGTGAAATAACAAAAAGCTTCTAATCCATATTTGTGGCTTTTTAGAGGCTTTTTTAATTTTTAGTTTGCGAATTTGGGGGTTTTTAAGCCCCGGCTGTTTTTTCTTTAATCCTGAACCTGGTTTCCTTCACTGCCATTTAAATTGTATCCTGCATTATCGCACCAGTATGGTAAACTGCGCATCAAAACTTTTGGAAGCGTCATACACATCTTTAAAGAAAGATTTTGACACCGCATAGAACCCGGAAAAATTTTCCACGCGCTCCTGAAGGTTGTTGCTTGGAAAAAGCAGCTTTTTTATTTTCTGCAGTTGCGCCTGGTCTGTTACATATTTCCGCTTTTCTGACCGCAACATTTTCTTTTCAAGCCCGGCGAGCCCTTTAAGCGATTTGGCCTTTAATGCCGTAATATGTTGCATAAGGGTGCTGTCTATTTTAGAGGCAATTCCTGAAATTTCATTATACAAGAGGTCGGTTTGCGTAAACTCTGCCTCGAGACTGGTAACATTGCTGCTGTGCTCCTGCACAAAACGTTTCATTAAAGCATGCTCGTCTGAGAAGAGGTCTTCCATAACAAAATTCATCCTGCTTATTTTACCGGCTGTTTTTTCATCAGCCAATAAAAATGAATTGCGCAGCGCCAGCATGGGGTATGGAATAGCTGCCGCTTCAAACACAGCTTTTAATTCAAGCCAGTAAGCCAGCTCACCGCCGCCGCCAGCAAAAATAATATTGGGCAAAATAGTTTCCTGCAATGCGCCGCGCAGGATAACATTGGGGCTGAAGCGCTCAGGATGCTCGTCAAGCTCTTTTAATATTTCTTCCAGCGACCATACTAACCTTAAACCTTCCACCTTAAACCTTTCACCTTCCATCTCAATCCGTTCCCGCTTATCGCCGGTTAAATAAAAAAGATTAATCTCCCTGCCCCTTGCCTGCACTTTATAATGTTCGCTCAGTTTTTTGATGGTTTCCGTAACAGCTTTATGCGAAAACTGTTCTTTCAGCTCTTTTTCAATAACGGGCTGAAACAGTTTCTTGAAAGCCGCATTATCCGGAATTAAAACTACCAGGCCATACCCGCCAAACAAAGCATTTAACAAATGCAGCGTAGCCTGCTGGATGGTTGATTTTTCTTTGTATGCCGCACGGAAAATGCCCATCAATTCCCTGCCATGCGGCAATACGCTCAACTGACCTTCCATTTCATTCAATACCTGCAGCAAAGCTTTATCCACATACATTCTGCCAACAGCGCCGGTTTGTTTGGTTTGCCAGGCATACTTTACCTGATTAATGGTAATATTGTTCAGCTCATCAAGATCGGCGTCTTCACTGCCCATAAAATATACCGGCACAAAATGCTTTCCTTTTTCGGCGGCATTTAATTCTTCCGCGATCTTAATTACATGAAAAATTTTATAGATAACGTATAAAGGCCCGGTAAAAATATTAGGCTGGTGTGCCGTGGTAACCGTAAATGTATTTTCGTTTAACAGCGATTGGATATTGGCCACTGTTTTATCGTCAACCGTTAAGCCTTCGTATTGTTTCTGCAGCTCATTCACCAAAACCTGCCGGTGCCCAAAATCTTTTTTCCGGCTGATGGCAGCCGGAACATTTTCCAGTTGCGGGCGAAGGTTGTAAAAAGGCTGCAGGGCTTCAGCATTGTTTAAATAATCAATAACGAGCTTAGAAAAATATCCTGTGCTTTCGTAAGAAATATAACTACAGTGTGTATCCATTGCCATGCAAATTAAAGCGCTAAACAACATGTTCCGTTACCGGCTGTATAACTTCGCCCTCCAGATCGTAATCAAAGGCATTGGTGATCTTCACCTGCACAAACTGGCCCGGCTGTAATTTCCTGCCTGAATGAATGATCACTTCATTATCCACTTCCACGCTGTCAAATTCTGTGCGGCCCAGGTAGCGGCCGGCTTCTTTTCTGTCTATAATAACCCTGAACGTTTTGTTTACTTTTTCTGCATTCTTTTCATAGCTTATCTCCTGCTGCACCTCCATTATTTCTTCTGCACGGTTTTGTTTTTCGGCAGCCGGCACATCATCCGCCATATTATAACCGGTGGTGCCTTCTTCATGCGAATAGGTAAAAATGCCTACCCTGTCGAAACGCTGTTCCTGCAGGAACGATTTCAGTTCTTCCACATCATCCTTTGTTTCGCCGGGAAAACCGGCAATAAGTGTGGTGCGCAAACAGATACCCGGCACTTTATCGCGAATTGTATTTAGTGTTTCAACAATTTCAGCCTTGGTGCTTTGGCGTTTCATCAGTTGCAGCATGCGGTCGCTGGCATGCTGCAAAGGCATGTCAAGGTAATTGCAGATGTTTTCGCGTTCGCGCATAACATCCAGCACTTCAAACGGGAATTTGTTGGGATAAGCATAATGCAGGCGTATCCATTCCAAACCTTGTACATCGCTTAGTTTTTTCAGCAGGTCGGCCAGCATGCGTTTTTTATAAATATCCAAACCATAATAAGTAAGCTCCTGCGCAATCAGCATAATTTCTTTCACGCCGCGTTTTACCAACCCTTCCGCTTCGGCCACCACTGCTTCCATGGTTTTGCTGATGTGCTTGCCGCGCATTAAAGGAATGGCGCAGAAAGCGCAGGTGCGGTTGCAGCCTTCGCTTATCTTTAAATAGGCATAGTGCCTGGGCGTGCTTAATAAGCGTTCGCCAAGCAATTCCTTTTTATAATCGGCGTTAAATGCTTTTAGGATCAAAGGCAATTCAAGCGTACCGAACCAGGAATCCACCCCGGGAATCTCGGATTCAAGGTCGTTGCGGTAGCGTTCGCTCAGGCAGCCGGTAACATAAACTTTATCAAGCTTGCCGCGTTTTTTTAAATCCACCTGGGCAAGAATGGTATTGATGCTTTCTTCTTTGGCCTTATCAATAAAGCCGCAGGTATTCACCACCACGATATTGTGGTCGAGACGGGCATTTTCATGCACCACGTTTATTGCATTGGCTTTTAGCTGGCCGCTCAATACCTCGCTGTCCACCAGGTTTTTGCTGCAGCCCAGTGTAATAATGTTTACCTTATCGGGTTTTAACGTTCTTGCCTTCATAATAAAGTGTGCAAAGGTAAAGCAGGGAAATTTATGGAGGAGGATATTAACAGGATGGGGCGCCCCCATCCCCTAAAGGGGGAGAAACAAATTTGGAATGCACTCTGTGCATTGAGCCATTACAACCAAGTTTTACTATACATTAGCCCGGCTTAGCATTCACCAGCTTAATTGTTTTAAACCCAAACAAGGGAACATTGCATTCAAAACCAGCCTTCTGGCCCTTTTTAAATTTAACGACTGAAGTTATACTGCCGTTCAATTCCACAAACTGCAGTTCATCAGCATAGCAATTCAGCGTAATGGCATGCTTTGTTTGGCTTGCATGGTTATTCACCAGCCTTACATACAGATCATTGTCTTTATAATACATAGCTGTAATAGCCAGGCCGCTATCCATGCGTTCCACAAAAGCATTGGCTGCCTTATCAGCGCCGGCGGTGGCTGTAATAACAGGCTGGTTCCATTTCATAACTTCATCGTTTAAATCTGCATCATTCCATTTGCCTCTGTGCGGTAGTAATGCATAATGAATATCTGTTGGTTCGTCCACACCATAATTCCTTTCCCATAAGCCAATGCCCGCATATTGAATGGTTAACGCCAAAGGAAAAATTTCGCCATGCGAATAGCTGGTTACATGGTCTGAAAATAAAGCCATGCCGTATTCATTATCGCCATCCGTTACATCAACCCAGTTATCAATAATATTGTTCTTAATGCTGTCCCAGCTATTATAAAATGTATTGGGAAACCGGCTTTCCGTTACATCAAGCGGGGCGTCTTTATATAGTTCCTGATTATGTAAGTTCAATGGAAAAACAGCTATCAGCTTGCTGCTGTCATTATAAAAAGCTTTATGGCGGTCTGTTGAATAATAACCACCAAGCTGCCGGTAATCTTCGCCAATACCAATTCCTTTCTTATAATCTATGTGCAAACTGCAGTCAATCCGTTCCCGGCCTTTTGCCAGTTGTATGGTTTGAACAAAATGGTTTTCGCCTATCATGCCTTTAACCTGCAGTTGTATTTGCAGCGGGCCGTTTTCAAGCATAGTGATCACAGGCGGCTTGCCTGTGCTTTTTTCATATCCGCCGCCGTTATAAAAATGCCCGCGCAACGCATTAAAATCGCCTGCGCCTTCCGCAACAAAATTTTTATTGCCAAGCCTTTTTGCGATGAGCTGCCTGATGTTGCCCTGCCGTGCATCAATCACCAGTTTATACAAATCAGTCTCCATTATAAAGTTCCCTTCTTTATCATTGAATATAGAAGCACCTTTGGCTGATGCCTGGGGCACATCATTAACCAGGGTATAACCTGCATAACCTAATGCAGGCATATTTGCTTCAAACAATATTGTTTTTGATGCATCTGTATTATGCACAATTTGCGAAGAGAGAACCCTGCCTTTATATTTTACACCAACTGTTCCGGAAATACCCGGAGGAAGCTGTGCGCTTATGATTTCATTCCTGTTCAGGGCAGTTGTATTCAATGCCAGTATAGTCTGTTGCCTGTTGTTTGATTGGGTTGCGCTCAGGGCTGAAAGCGACCGCTGAATAATTCTATTGCTGATCATAATGGAGCTGTCTGTCCATTCTTTTACATTACCTGCCCAGGTTTTGCCGTTATGCCAGTTATATGGAACGATCCAGCAGTCGTGATGCTGGGATAGCAATAAAGTTCGCCATGCTTCATTCAATTCTTTCTCCGGGTAAGGCTGGCTGGCATACAGCTTTGCCAGAGCCGCCGTTTTTTCAGCCATGGTTATTTTATTTTCGGCACTGCGCACTTCCTGCGCAATGCGTTGCAAAACCTGCGAGCCCCACACAAGACTTACCTGTATATCTTCCTGCGATAACCGCCAGTCTTCAATGTTCTTTTTATTTTCTATCTGTTTAAAATAATTGCGCCATGTGGTGTATTGCGTTAATGACGACCTGTGGTTATCGAGCCAGGGCCCATTTTTCCAGCCTGCGTCCTGGAAACACATGCCAACAGGATTTTGTATGCCCTGCCGGGCAGCCGCATTGATATAAGCCGTTGAATTATCCCAGGCTGTTGTTTGCCAGGTTGAATTCTTCTGTAAACTTTCAGATGCGTAGCGCGGCACGGCTGTTATGCTGCTGCCATCAGGGCCTGTCCAGTTAAGCGATTCACCGCCATAAGCCCGCACATAGCCTCCCCAGCAGGTGTTTGGATTTTTTAATGAAGCATATTTAAAACCCAGCGATTTCAATATGCCCGGCAAAGCGCTTGTAAAGCATGGTTCTTCTGATGCGTAAGTAGTACATTTTATGGAAGGAAAATGCTGATGCAGCTTTTGCATGCCATACTGAAACTGCCTGATGATGCTTTCTGCAGAAATATTATACAAATAGCTTTGCGCATACGTGGGATTAACGTATTCGATTGAAACATCATCGGCAGAGTCGTTGATGATTTCTTTTATGGCAGCATACCCTGCGGGGTCTTTTAATTCAACCGTATCCCAGGTTTCCGGCTCTATTTCAAGGTTCACTTTCCAGTCTCGGTGAGCTTTTAAGCTGTCTGTAATAAACTTCGTTACCCATAAAGGATAATGGCCATAAATACCCCCATGATAGCCATCTGCAAAATAATTGGTTTGTGCTATAACCGGGTAATACAGGCAACAAAAAACAATCAGCAGGCATAAGCGGCCGGGTAATTTTTTCACAGGTATAAGTAACCTGAACGATTGATTTCCGCTATGTGATCATTATTTTTATTGAGGTGGAATAATGCTTACGTGACTATAGTATTATATTAATGATGAATTGTTGTATTTAAAGTAAGTGGTCAGTTGTGCGTGTGAACGTTTAAAAGATTTTTATGCTGCACACATTTGAATGATATATTGCAATAAAAACTGAAAGATGAATATTAAAACACGATTGTTTGCAATAGCATTTCTATTGGTTACTGCGCCGGCAACAGCACAAAGCAAACTGCCGGATTGGGCCTTGGGGCCTTTCATCCGCCCTGCAAATGTTAACCCGGTTATATCTCCCAATCCGCAAAGCGTTTTTCCCGATCCCATGAGCAGGCAGCAGGTTGCATGGGAGGCCAGCGATGTGTTCAATCCTGCGGCTGCCGTAAAAGCGGGCAAGATATATGTGCTGTACCGTTCAGAAGATAAATCCGGGATAGGGATTGGCGAAAGAACATCGCGTTTGGGCATTGCAGAAAGTACCGATGGCATTACAATGAAAAGGCAGCCCGCGCCTGTATTGTATCCTGCCGAGGACGACCAGAAAGCGTTTGAATGGCCGGGCGGTTGTGAAGACCCGCGCATTGCAGTTACGAAAGATGGCATGTATGTAATGCTATATACGCAGTGGAATAAAAAAGTGCCAAGGCTTGCAGCGGCTACATCAAAAGACCTGGTTACATGGACAAAGTATGGGCCTGTTTTTTACAAAGCCTATAATGGCAGGTTTAAAGATATGGCAAGCAAATCGGCTTCGATTGTTACAAAGGTTGTGAATGGCAAACAGGTAATAGCCAAAGTAAATGGCAAATACATGATGTACTGGGGCGAGCACCTGATGAACATTGCCACTTCTGACGACCTGGTAAACTGGCAGCCAACCATAGATGAGCAGGGTGAGCTAAAAGCCGCCATCAGGCCAAGGCTGCATTATTTTGACAGCGACCTTACCGAATGCGGACCGCCTGCTGTTATTACAAATAAGGGCATACTGGTTTTATATAACGGCAAGAATAAAGGCGGCGCCGACGGGGATACCAATTATACTGCCAATACATACACCGCCGGCCAGGTTTTGTTTGATTTGAATGATCCTTCAAAAGTGATAGCGCGGCTGGATAAACCTTTTTTTGTACCGGCGGAACCATTTGAAAAAAGCGGTCAATATCCTGCAGGAACAGTGTTTGCGGAAGGCCTGGTTTTTTATAAAAGCAAATGGTTTTTGTATTATGGCTGCGCCGACAGCAGGGTGGCCGTGGCGGTGTATGACCCTGCGAAATAAGATATATTCAGATGTTTTGGTTCAGCCGGTGCGCAAAGGCTTGTATTTGTATGCCTGCTTCGTTTTAATGCCACCATGTCAATAAACGTTCCGGCCAGCTTGTTTATATAAAGTGAAGAGGCTGCACATATCGCGCATACAGGCAGCTAAGAAATGATGAATACAACCGAAACTAAAAAAACATCCGGATCCGTTTACCTGTTATGGCAAATAATACATGGATATAATTAAACAATATTGGTCATAACAGGCGTAGTTTCTTTACCCATTTTCTCAACAAATTTTCTTTCATCAATAAAGTAGCCATTGCCCCTGGCGCAAAAATGCACATGCAGGTTTTCTATGCTCATGGGGTTGCCTTCAGGAATATCTGCAATGTTTGTGTGTATCACTTCATGGCCGTCAATAATCACAATAAGGCCGCTACCTATTGCTTCCATTTTGTTGCCGCCGGTAATGATCATGCCTGTGTCTTCACCGAGGCCTACACCAATGCATGCCGGGTTGCCGGCTATGGCCTGCGCAAGCCTTACAAAGCGGCCACGCTTTTCGAAATGGGAATCAATAATAATATTGTCAATCAAACGCAGGCCGGCGGTAAGCCTTACTTCGCCTTTTAAATGAGCGCGAAAGGCGTTGCCTTCATAGATCATGGTACTGCTCATAGCCATGGCGCCTGCCGATGTGCCGGCAACAATAAAGTCTTCTTCCCAATACCTTTCCTGCAGGGTTTTCATAAACGCCGTACCGCCCAGCGTTGCTGTAAGCCGCATTTGATTGCCGCCGCTAAACATTATGCAATCGCATGATTTCAGCCGCTGCAGATATTCAGGCTGCTGCAAATCTTCACGGGTGCGGATGTGCATCAGGTTCACATTCACACAGCCAATCTTTCCAAAGGCATTCAGATAATTTTCGCCCACCTGGTGCGGTATCATGGAAGCGGTGGTAATAACCTCTATACGCTTTTTAATGCCGCCGGCTTCTTCTACGATCCGGCGCAAAATGCCCAGTTCAAAAAAATTTAGATTGTTCTTATGCAATTCGCCCGTTTCCGCTTCTGCACCTTTGTCCTCGGCGCCGCCAATTGCAATCAGTTTTCCTTTTGGTATTTGCATGCTCTTAAAAGTGGTTTCGCAAAAATAAGGCAATCATTTTTTTATGCGCCGTACAGGGTAATTAATAATTTAAGTTATCACGCCATTTCCTCTTAACTTAATGGTAAATTTTTTGTGAACCATATATGCCATGTAAGATGATGTTAGCTGCTTTGCAGTAATGCATTCTTACATCTTCTAACCTGCCTTACATGGTTTATTTATATAGTGCGCAAGGAAATTAGTGAATACCTCACCCCCGGCTCCTCATTTGGAGAGGGAGCTAAAACCGAATAACACAAAATCATTTTTTTACACCCTGCGGAATATATTTAGCCGCCATGTAAAAAATAGCTATAATTATTTGCATAGCATGAGAATAGAACATACGCTGTTCAACCGCAGGTTGCGGCATAATTGTTGGTTAAAGCTGCAACATTATTTTTTGCATTCTTCCATACCGTCTTACTTTGTAACACAGGTATTTTTCTCAATCATAAATTCTATCAATGCAAACAGGAGAAGATATAAAGATTTTAAATGATAAAATTCAGCAGGCTTCATCATTTATAGAAATATTGCGCAGCGCCCTCGGCAAAGTAATAATAGGCCAGCACGAAATGGTTGACCGGCTTATGATCGCTTTGCTAAGCAACGGGCATATTTTGCTGGAAGGTGTGCCTGGCCTTGCAAAAACATTAACCATAAAATCGCTGGCGCAGGCTATACGTGCAAAATTCAGCCGCATACAGTTTACACCAGATTTATTGCCTGCCGATGTTACCGGCACGATGATCTACAACCAGCAGCGCAACGAATTTTTAGTGCGCAAGGGCCCCATTTTCGCCAATTTTATTTTAGCGGATGAAATAAACCGTGCGCCCGCCAAAGTACAAAGCGCCCTGCTGGAAGCCATGCAGGAAAGGCAGGTAACCATTGGAGAACAAACCCATCGCCTGGAAGAACCTTTCCTGGTGCTGGCAACGCAAAACCCGCTGGAACAGGAAGGCACCTATCCCCTGCCTGAAGCGCAGGTTGACCGTTTTATGATGAAAGTGATCGTAAACTATCCCGATAAACAGGAAGAGCAGATGATCATCCGCCACCAGGTGCAGGGCATTCAACTGCCGTCTATAGAACCGGTAGTTAGCCTGGATGAAGTGAATGCAGGCAAAGTATTGACAAGGCAGGTTTATATTGATGAAAAAATTGAAAAATATATTGTTGATATTGTTTTTGCCACCCGGTTCCCTGACCAGTACAATTTATCAAAGCTGCGCAATATTATTAGTTATGGCGCTTCGCCCCGGGCAAGTATTAATCTTGCATTGGCCGCAAAGGCGCATGCCTTTATGCATAAACGCGGTTTTGTAATCCCGGATGATATAAAAACAATCTGCAAAGATGTGATACGCCACCGCATAGGCTTAACTTATGAAGCGGAAGCAGAGAACATAACGGCAGAAACAATTATCTCAGAGATTTTAAGAACGGTGAATGTGCCGTAAGACATAAGAAGACAGTTGATAGTTGGCAGTTGACAGATTATCTCACCCTAAAATATGATTTATGACACACTACAAAAGTCTGGAAGCATGGAGAAAATCCATGATATTAGTAAGGCATGTTTATATTATTGCAAAGCGTTATCCAAAAGAAGAATTATTTGCTTTACCATCCCAAACCAAACGTGCCGCTGTTTCTGTTCCTGCAAACATTGCTGAAGGCATCGGCCGGAATTACAAAAGAGATACGATTCAATTTTTGCATATTGCAAGAGGCTCTTTATATAAACTGGAAACATTACTGAACATTGCAGTAATGGTAGAAATAATGTCAGAAAATAAATTTGAACCTTTTACAAATCTTATTGATGAAACCGTAAGGATTTTAAACAGGCTTATTAAATCGTATGAAACAAATACAGCTTTGAAGTAGCTGTCAACGCTCATCTGTCAACCGTGAACTGAAATGGAAGTAAGCGAACTATTAAAAAAAGTAAGGGCGCTCGAAATAAAAAGCAGACGTTTAACCAATCATCTTTTTACGGGTGAATACCATACTGCTTTTCGCGGGCAGGGCATGGCTTTTAAGGAAGTGCGTGAATACCAGCCGGGCGATGATGTGCGGTTTATTGACTGGAATGTTTCTGCGAGAATGGATCATACTTACAGCAAAATATTTGAAGAAGAAAGAGAGCTGAGTGTTTATTTGCTGATTGATGTAAGCGCAAGCAGCTTGTTTGGCACTTATAAGCAGAGCAAGAAAGATTTAATAACCGAAATGGCGGCGGTGCTTGCCTTTTCGGCCATCAGCAATAATGATAAAGCAGGCGTTATTTTCTTTAGCGATAAAGTGGAAAAATATATTCCTGCAAAAAAAGGCAAAGAACATGTTTTATATATGCTGCGCGAAATGATAACCTTTCAGCCGCGCTCTCTGCAAACCGATATTTCGAAGGCGCTGGCATACCTTAACCGCGTTACAAAACATAAAAGCATTGTATTTATCCTGAGCGATTTTGCCGATGCCGGTTATCAGCAAACCCTTAAAGTTGCGGCAAAACGCCACGATATAATCGGCATACAGGTATATGATAAAAGAGACATTGATCTGCCTAAAATGGGTTTGCTGCAACTGCAAGATGCCGAAACAGGCCGCAGCATTTTATTAAATACCAATGATGTACTGATGCGGGCTGAATATAACAGGCAATTCAATAAAATACAGGAAGACGCCAGGCAGGTTTTCAGGCTTGCCGGCGCAGACCTTGTGCAACTTGCCACTGGCGATGATTATGTAAAAGCCCTGCAACAATTTTTTATAAAGCGTGCATGAGAAACCGGTCAACAGTCAACAGTCAACAGTCAACAGTGGTTGCAACTTTCTTCTGTGCAATGAAGATATTCTTAGTCCTCTTTGCATCAGTTATTTTTTCTACATCTTCTGCACAATCTGTATCTGCATCTGTGGACAGGGATAAGATTTTGCTGGGAGAACAGGTTACGCTTAAAATGATGCTTAACAATGTAGATGAAAGCCGTTTTTTTGTAGCCGCCTGGCCACAGGTAAATGACACGATCCGCCATACGGAAATTATAAAACGTGCAGCTATTGACACCATTAACCTGAATGGCAGTTACACATACCAGCAAAACTTTGTAATTACCTCTTTTGATTCAGGCCGCTGGCAGCTTGGCCCTTTTGATTTTATTATACAGGCAAAAGCATCAGGCAAAAGCATCAGGCTTCAAACCGCGCCATTGTATATAACGGTTTTGCCTGTGGATGTTTCTTCTTTAAACGAATACCATCCCATAAAAGATGTTATTGATGTGCAAACGCGCTTTAACTGGTTACCTGTGCTGCTAACGGCGCTGGCAATTTTGCTTATCATCGTCATCGTCATTATTATCATTATCAAAAGAAAAAAGAGGCCTGTACTTCAAACCAAACCTGAGTTAAAAGGCACGCCGCTGGAAAGGGCGCTGGAAAAGTTTCATGCCCTGCAGCAGGAAAGCTTATCATCTGCCATAGCAATAAAGAAATTTCATTCAGGCATAGATGAAATTACAAGGCAATATCTTGAAGAGGCAACCCATATAAAAGCGCTGCATTTAACAGCCTCCGAATTATTGCCCCGCCTTAAATTTTACATGCAGGATGCATCGGTGAGAAATAATTTCAGCCATATATTCGACCTGAATGCATCGGTAAAGTTTGCCAGGTACTTTCCCGGCGAAGAAGAAAGCCGGAACATGCTGAAGGAAATAACACAAATAATTATAAACATGGATGATAATATAAACAGGGCGAGAACAGATGCTGACAGACTGGTACCAAAATATTGAATTTGCCTGCTCCTGGGTTTTGGGCGCTTTATTGTTACTGCCAATATTAATTTATGAATATGTAAGGCGCAACAAGAAGCAGCAGGCTGCTATGCTGGTTACCACTGCCCATTTTGTGAGAATAACCAAAAGCGTAAAAATTTCATTGCGGCATTTGCCTTTTGTATTAAGATGCCTTGCTTTGATATGCTTGATAATAGCGCTTGCAGGGCCGCGCGTAAAATTTACGGAAACAGAAAACGAAGGCGAAGGAATTGATATTATGCTTTGTTTTGACATAAGCGGAAGCATGACGGAAAAAGACTTCGATCCCAATCGCCTGGAGGCAGCCAAACAGGTGGCTTCTGATTTTGTAGGCAACAGGCCGGGCGATGAGATTGGCATTGTAATTTTCAGTAACCTGAGTTTCACCTTATGCCCGCTTACATCCGATCACAATGCCGTTTTAAACCAGGTAAAAAATATACAAAGCGGCTACCTGCAGGATGAAGGCACTGCCATTGGCAGTGGCATTGCCACCAGCGTTGACAGGTTGCGGAACAGTAAAGTAAAAAACAGAATAATTATATTGCTGACGGACGGGGTTGATTTTGGAGGAACTATTCCGCCGGATATGGCTTTACAAATGGCGAAATATTACGGCATAAAAATCTATACAATCGGCGTGGGCTCAGAAAAAGAAGTGGATGAAGTGGTTGACTCTCCGCTTGGGCCTGTTGTTCAGCATAAAACCCTGCAGTATAATGAAGCTTTATTAAAGAAACTTGCCGATGAAACAGGAGGCCAGTATTTTCATGCCACGGATAAGGCGGCTCTGCAAAAAATTTACAGCAGCATAAACCAGTTGGAAAAATCGAGGATTGAAGTAAAAAACTATAACCGTTATACTGATAAATTCCTGCCGCTTGTTATTGCTGCCATTATTTATCTTTTGATCGGGATTTTGCTGCGCTATACAGTTTTCAGGCAGTTTCCTTAGGCGAAATCGGAGCCTGAATGGCTATAATCTATTGCCTTGGCTTCAATATATTTTTTAAACCGCGCAAGGTCTTCTTTTATAATATCTTTCAGCCAGTGATTAATTATTGTAGCGGCAGCCGATCCTATATAACCGGCAGGCGGGCGGTAACTGATTGTAACATTTACTTCGGTGCCGCCTGTAGTATTGGCAAATGTTATTTTTCCTGATGTTTCAATTTTGGAACCGGACAGTGAGCGCCAGCTTAGTTCACGGCCTTCTTCCTGGTCAATTATCTCCGCCTTCCATGCAACCGTCGGAAGCCGCCGCGGGGTTTTCAATACCCATAATGAATGTAATTCATCAGTAACCTTAATCTTTTTTATGTGCTTTAAAAAACGCGGCAATCTTTCAAGGTTTCGCCAGGATTCATAAACCAGTTGCCTTGGCGCTTTTACAATAAAGTACGTTCTTATGTTTACAGCACGGGTATGCATCTGAAATTCCTCACGCTTAAGCAAAGCCGTTAACAGGCAATTGCCTGAAATACCCCTATACAGGAAATATATGCCGCCATAACGCAAAGCCTTTTTCACGATTTGCTGCTTTCCGCTGGCGGCAATTGAATATAAAACAGCCCCGGCGGCAAGAGAGGCTATGCGCCCTGTTTTTCCCACATTTATAACGCTGCTGCTTTCATATAGTTTCGTTGCACGCGGTTCAAATGCATTACCGCTAAGTTTGTAATTATGCATTGATAAAATTTGTTTTTATGCTGCAAAGCTCATTCCACTTATTCTGTTTATCAAAAGCCTTCCTCTATCTTCGTTAAATGCTTGCGAGAATCTATAAATCAACAGGCAGTTGGTACACAGCAAAAACCGACGACGGTGCAATTTACAATGCACGCATAAAAGGAATTTTTAAAATTGATGACATCACATCAACCAATCCTGTTGCGGTAGGTGATATTGTTGAAATAGAACCGGAAGATGCCGCCGGCAACAATGCAATCGTTCATGCTATTCACGAAAGAAAAAATTATATAGCCCGTAACTCTCCGCGCAATAAAAAGCAGCAGCACATTATTGCCTCCAATATAAGCCAGGCTTTATTGCTCGCCACTTTAAAGGAACCAAGAACATCCCAGGGTTTTATTGACAGATGCCTCGTAGCTGCCGAAGCCTACCACATTTCCTCAATCATTGTTTTTAATAAAACAGATATTTACAGAAAAAAAGAATGGGAAACATTTGAAAAATTAAAAAGGATATATGAAGCTATTGATTACCCGGTTTATACCATGAGCATGAAAACCTGGGAAGGCCTGGATGCTGTAAAGGATATACTGAAAAACAATACAACCCTTGTTTACGGGCATAGCGGTACAGGAAAATCAACGGTTATGAATTACCTGCTTCCGCAATTGGGGCTTCGCACGAAAGAGGTAAGTAACTGGAGCGGCAAAGGCATGCATACAACAACCTTTGCCGAAATGTACGACCTGTCTTTTGGAGGAAAGATAATTGATACACCCGGCATTCGTGAATTTGCCCTCACTAACATGGAGAGGACGGAACTCTCCCATTATTTTCCTGAAATGCGGGTTTTATTGCAGCGGTGCAGGTTTAATAATTGTTTGCATGTGGAGGAGCCGGGCTGTGCTGTTAAGGAGGCTGTGGAGGCGGGCAAAATTACTATGGAACGTTATATAAGTTATTATAACATCCTTGAATCTATTCCTGAAAATGATTATTAGCCATTTTTTAAACGGCCGGCAATTTTATCGGCATTCTTCCTGTCTTTGCCATTGTACAAGAGCGTAACGCCATTGTAAACGCTGTACTGAAGCGACAATGCATCGCCCCGGTATTTGTAGTGCCATTCTACAACCATGGCATCATCTTCCTTCGACATCAGGTGCACATGGCGGGTTTTACTCAATACACCAGCCAGACGATAAAAATCCTGCAGGGTTCCGTCTTCACTAATAACTGTTTCGGTAAAGGTGCTGTACTCAAATGGTTTCATATAATATTAGTTAGCATTGCTTTAAACAATATTTATTCCATAATTGGCATAAGCGTTTCCTCAACTCTTTAAATTGCAATGAATTAACACAGGTGTATTAATCGTTGCGACTTTTAATTGGGGAAACACTCGCTGCCCCGGGTTTTTCAAAAAAACAGTAAGTTTTAATTGCGGCCAACAGTCAACAGTTATTAGACAATAACATAATTTATTTTGCTGCATTATATTCAGAAAACCAGGAAGAATATTTTGTATAATTTTTAGCGATCCGCTCAATTTCGCTGTGTATGCTTTCGGTTGCAATATCTTTTACTTTTTTTGCCGGTATGCCTGCATAAATGGAACCCGATTCCACCACAGTGCCCTCAAGCACTATGGCGCCGGCGGCAACTATAGAATTGCTTTTTATGATACACCTGTCCATTACAATGGCGCCCATGCCTATCAGCACATCGTCTTCTATTATACAGCCATGTACAATGGCATTATGCCCTATAGATACATTGCTCCCTATTTCCGTACCGTTTTTCTGGTAGGTGCAATGAATAATGGCTCCGTCCTGCACATTAACCCTGTTGCCTGTTTTTATATAATTCACATCGCCTCGCACAACGGCATTAAACCACACACTGCATTCATCGCCCATAACCACATCGCCTGCAATTGTAGCATTGGGCGCAACAAAACAATTTGAGCCGAACAAGGGAAATTTATCAAGACAAGGAAGGATGAACGCCATGCTGCGGATTTTTATTTGTACCAAAGGTAACCATTATGTTAAAGGCCGGCATCATGCATGAAAATTAAAATAATTATTGGCAGTAAAATTCCAGGCAAAAACGCAAAGCACAGCCAGCGCCTTAGAAACATAAAAGTTTACGGAGAACCGCTCATTAAACAAATACACAAACATATTGTTCAGTGCCAGGCCCACCACTGAAATAAGTATAAATTTTATGAAAAAAATATTCGTGTTGCCGCTCACCTGGAAGGTCCATTTAAGGTTAAGATAAAAATTATTGATCACGGCACAGGTAAAACCAAGGCTGTTGGCTATGTACTTATTTATTTTGAGTTTTTCTTTCAATAACCAGGTTACGAAGAAGTCAACCAGCATTCCGATAAAGCCAACTATGCCGAACTTCAGTATTTTGTTTAGAAATTCCATGGCGCAAAATAAAGGCTGCCATGAATGACGTAATGAACTTTAATGGTGTAAGGTTGAATTTTTTTCGTGAAATTTGCAAACCTGAGCAGAAGATACAATATGATATTATATAAAACAGATGCAGAGATTGATCTGATGAAACAAAGTGCAAGGCTTGTAAGCCAAACACTTACAGAAGTTGCCGCCATGCTTAAACCTGGCATTACCACCATGCAGGTTGACAGGTTGTGCGCCGAATTTATCCGCGACCATAAAGCTATTCCCTCATTTTTAAATTACCACGGCTATCCATATACCATCTGTGCCTCGGTAAACGATGTGGTGGTACATGGTTTTCCCAATAACATTCCATTAGAGGAAGGAGATATTATTTCCATTGATTTTGGCGTGATATTAAACGGCTGGCACGGCGATCATGCCTATACATTCTTATTAGGTGAGGCAAATGAAGACGTATTGCAGTTAATGCGCGTAACCAAAGAGTCGCTATACAAGGGAATTGAAAAAGCCGTTTCTGGAAACCGTGTGGGAGATATTTCGTATGCCATACAGGAGCATACCGAACGCAGGCATGGTTACGGCGTGGTGCGCGAACTGGTAGGCCACGGCCTTGGCAGAAGCCTGCACGAAGACCCGCAGGTGCCTAATTATGGCAAGCGTGGCAACGGCCCCAGGCTGAAAGAAAATGCGGTACTGGCAATTGAGCCCATGATAAACATGGGAACCAAAGATGTTTATACAGATGCAGACGGATGGACGGTGCGCACCCGCGATGGCAAACCTTCCGTTCATTTTGAACACGATGTTTGCGTGAAAAAAAATAAAGCCCTTATTCTCTCCGATTATTCAATTATTGAAAAAGCCGAACAGGCTAATATTAATTTAAATACATTGCACTACACACAAAGGCTGGCGGAGCCCGTTTAATAAAATTTCCGGTTATAACAACATTTTGGAATAACTTCAGTTGTTCAGTTATAATAACTTAACCATAAAGTTGCTGATTTTAAGGGTGGCAACCTGCTGCAGGAAAATAACAATCAATTCATATAAGCGCCCGCTTCCATCTTAGAGGCATCATTATATTTGAAAATCGTCTATGAAAAATTTAATTCCCAGAGATATAAGCTGGCTTAGTTTTAATGCAAGGGTATTACAGGAAGCCGCAGACCCGTCTGTACCATTGAGAGAACGTATCCGTTTTCTGGGTATCCATTCAAACAATATGGATGAATTTTTCCGTGTGCGCGTTGCCACGCTGAAGCGAATGATAGAACTGGGCGGCAAAAAAAGCAATATGCACCTGGAAGAAAACCCGCAAAGCATTGTGGAACAAATTCAAATGATTGTGCTTGATCAGCAGAATGAGTTTAACCGGATATGGCAGGGTATTTTAAAAGAAATGCAGGAACAGGGTGTTTTTTTGGTTGATGAAAAAAAGCTCAGCCGGCAACAGCAGCAGTTTGTAAAAACTTTTTTTGAAGAAGAAGTACGCTCAAACATTATCCCTTTAATGATTGAAAGCCTTCCCCAGCTGCCTTACCTGCGGGAAAAAAGCATTTACCTCGGTGTGGTTATGCGCAGGCAGGATACGGCGTACCAGCAGAAATATGCTTTGATAGAAGTGCCCAGCCGCATCATCGGACGTTTTATCCAGCTGCCGGCGCCGGATGGCCAGCATCATATTATCTTACTGGAAGACATCATCCGCTTTAACCTGCCCTATATTTTTTCTTACTTTAATTACACAAAATTCGATTCGTATGTTTTTAAGGTTACCAAAGATGCGGAATTGGATATTGACAATGATCTGACTACGTCGCTCGTTCAAAAGATACAGAAAGGCATTAAAAACAGGCGCATAGGCAAGCCCACCCGTTTTGTATTTGATAAAGAAATGGATTCAGGCCTGCTTGAATACCTGATGAAGAAGCTGCACCTGTCGAGGATGGATAATATCATTCCGGGCGGCCGCATTCATAACTTCAGGCATTTCATGGATTTTCCGGATGTGTTTAAGCATAAAAGCCTGCGGCGGGAGCCTTTTACACACCCCGCGTTTGTAAATTCATCAAGGGTTACCGATGTTATATTAAAACATGATGTACTGCTGCACTTCCCCCATCATTCCTTTAACTCCGTTATTGATTTATTGCGTGAAGCTGCAATGGACCCCGAAGTAATTTCAATAAAAATAACAGCTTACCGGCTCGCATCCAATTCAAAAGTGATCAATGCGCTTATTAATGCTGTTCGCAATGGTAAAGCAGTAACGGTAATGCTTGAGCTGCGTGCCCGCTTTAATGAGGAAGATAACCTGGAATGGAAAGAGCGCCTGGAAGAGGAAGGCGTTAAGGTATTATTGGGCATACCGAATATGAAAGTGCATGCCAAGCTTTGTATGATTACCAAGCGCAGCAATAAAAAAACAATTCAGTATGGTTTTGTAAGCACAGGCAACCTGAATGAAAAAACAGCAAAAGTGTATGCAGACGCCTGTGTGCTTACCGGCAACAGGAATGTAATGGCTGATATCAACCGTATTTTCAAATACCTGGAGAATGCTTCCAGGATTAAATACCTGGACGCCTGTAAAACACTCATGGTTTGCCCAACATCCATGCGCCAACAGCTTACGCAATTGATAAACACAGAAATAAAAAATGCAAAAGCCAAAAGAAAAGCCTCCATTACCTTAAAAGTAAATTCCCTCAGCGACCCTCAACTGATATGGAAACTATATGAAGCTGCTGATGCGGGCGTAAGCCTTAACCTTATCATCCGCGGTATATGCTGTGCTAAGCTGAAACATAAGAAATGGCACCATCATGTAAAGTCTATAAGCATTGTAGATGAGTACCTTGAACATTCCCGTGTGATCATATTTGAAAACGGTGGCAGGGAAAAAATCTTTATATCTTCTGCCGACTGGATGATTCGCAATCTCGACCATCGCATTGAAGCTGCCTTACCGGTAAAAAACAAAATCCTTTGCCAGGAAATAAAAGATATTCTCGGCATTCAATTAAGAGATAATATAAAGGCACGCATTCTTGATAATAATTTAGATAACAATTATGTGCGCACACCCGGCAAAAAAATACGGTCGCAGATTGAAACCTATAATTACCTGTACAAAAAAGCATGGCCTGCAAAACCTGCAATGCAGCCCGATATGCCCGAAATACCGGATGTGGTGGTTGTGTAGTAAAACTTTTAATAGGCGTTTTTATCGCCCTTAACAAAGTTGATGACTGTAAGAAATAATATTTTTATATCCAGCATCAAAGACCAGTTTTCAATATACCACAGGTCGTATTCAATTCTTCTCTGCATTATTTCCATTGTTTCAGTTTCGCCCCTGTAGCCATTTGCCTGGGCCCAGCCGGTAATGCCTGGTTTTACAAAATGCCTTGCCATATAACTCTGTATTGTATCCATGTACTCATCATTTAATTTAAGCGGATGCGGGCGTGGCCCTGTAAAGCTCATGTTGCCCAGGAATACATTAATGAATTGCGGCATTTCGTCAATGCTCGTTTTTCTTAAAAATCCGCCCACTTTGGTTACCCTGGGGTCATTTTTTACCGCCTGTTTATAATCCGTCCCTGACTCTGAAACCATGGTTCGGAATTTAAAAATATTGAAGCTCCTGTTATTCCTGCCGGCTCTTTTTTGGATAAAAAAAACAGGCCCCCTGGAATCGAGCTTAATCAGTATGGCTACTATAGGTATAAGCCATGAGAGTATTGTAATGATAACAATAGAACTGATAATTATATCTGCAAGCCTTTTTTTAATGCGATTGCCTAACTGCTCAAGCGGTTCCCTGCGTGTTTGAACGATCGTATAATCCTGAAAGAAGGCAACCGGGTGATACATCACTGAATAAGTATGTGAATTTGATTTTAATTCAAAAGATTTTATATCAGCCTCCTTAATAAAGCGTATGCGCACACAATTTTTTTCTGCGTCATGCAGTACCGTTTCAATTTGTGAGGGTGACAGCGTGGAATATATTTCCGTAATATTATTTTCAACGGCATAATTAATACAATTATCAATGGGGCCAATTATTTCCCCTTTGGCATTAACGGTAAAATTGGAATGATCTTCAAAATAACCCGAAAAAGAATAACTCTTGTCATCCCTGTTAAAATAGCTGGCCAGCATTTGAGCCCTTTCATCATAACCTATGATTGCAACATTTTTTTTAAATTTAAGCAGCCCAAATACAAACTCTGATAAATAAGTAAGAAAGAACCTGCTTATAACAAACAAAAAGAAAAGCACAAGAGAATAGATAAAAAGAAACTTCTGCTCCGGAAAAGAAGAAAAAAAGATAACTGTAAACAATATGCCCCCGTAAACAGCCGCTGCTTTAATAGATGCCATATATACACCTTCTATTTTATAAAAAGTCCGGGTGGCATACAGCTTTGAAAACCAGCCGCACGCTATCCAAATGCCAATTGCAGCAAGGCAAACCAGCACAGAATCAATGGAAAAAAAGGGCAGATTTTCCGGGTGGCTGATAACATAAGCAATAACCAGAGATAATTGAATAACTACAAAATCACTGGTGTTGGTGATGACTTTTAAACTTGCTGCTTTTTTAAAATCTATAAAATCCATAGAAAGTAGAGTATTGAGAATTCTGCGTAAAGATATTATCTTTGCTGCATGCCAACATAAAAATTTCATAAATTTTTTATCAATGCAGGCAAGTTCATAAAAGTTATAAAAAACATATTTAATATTGATATTAATGCAAATTCAAAGGCCTTATCAACACCATTACTGCTACTATAAAGGTTCCGGTTATAGCATTACTTTACTATCGTTTCGTTATGATCCACGTGTAAAAGATTTTGCTTTATTGCTCAATCAATGATCTTTGTAATTTCGGAACGCTGCTTAACTACATTTTTTCCGGCATGTTATAAACACAAAAAATTCATGATAAATTTTAAATCAGGGTTGATACTTTTAGCTACCGCTGTAGTTTTATTTACTTCGTGCGTAGCGCCTAAAAACATCACTTATTTTGAAGACCTTCCCGATTCGCTGAAGGAAGCCGAAACCGTTTCTGTGCCGTTCAAAAACCCGTTAATAAAGCCAGATGACCTCCTGTTTATAAACATCCAAACATTAGACCCCGAAGCAAATGTGCTTTTTTCTGCCGTGAACACTACGGTTGCCGCCGTAGGGGCAAACAGTAATTCAATGGCAGGCAACCAGGTAACTTCCGGCTTATTGGTTGATAAAGACGGGTGCATAATTTTACCTGTAGTGGGCAAGATAAAGGTAGAAGGATATACCACACAGCAGGCCAGGGATAGCATTAAAAGCCGTATTGATAAATATTATACCCAGTCAACAGTTGATGTGCGGTATAATAATTTTAAAATAACGGTGATCGGGGAAGTAAACCATCCCTCTACATTCGTGGTGCCTAATGAAGAAGTTACGGTTTTGGATGCTTTGGGCATGGCAGGCGACCTAACAATTTATGGCAGGCGGGAGAATGTATTGTTAATTAGGAAAGACACGGGCGATATAAGAAAATTTATCAGGCTTAACCTTAATTCCAAAGACCTCGTCAGCTCACCTTATTATTTCCTCAAACAAGGCGATGTATTATATGTAGAGCCTAATAAAGCCAAGGCTTATACATTGGATTCTTACCGAACAAGAAATTATGCAATTGCAGCATCCGTGTTGTCATTATTAATAGTGATTGCAACAAGGGTTAAATAAAATCAATCCGTTTTAATTAACAATCATCCTGTAAAGACTATGGATACAAATCTTAATACAAATCCCAATACGGAAACAACAGAAAGCGGTTTTGATATTAAAAACATCATCGGCCTTTTTGTGAATAACTGGAAACTGATCCTTATATCTGTTATTATAGCGCTTTCAGCCACTTTTCTTTTTTTGCTGATCGTTCCTTCAAAGTACCATGTGCACTCACAAATACTAATCCAGGACGATTCAAAAAACAGTTCTTCCGCCAATAGCATGTTCAGCGGGGTATCTGCTTTGGTGCCTGACCTTTCCGGCATATTTGGCGGGCAAAGCAATGTGAACAACGAAATGGCCATACTGGAAAGCCGCGATCTGATTAAGGCCGTGGTAGATACGATGCATTTAAATATCACCTATTATGCGCCCGGTATTATTGCCAGCAAAGAGACCTACCAGGCCCATCCATACCAGGTAAATTTCCTTAACCTGTCTGATACGCTTACTTCGGCTATTGATTTTAAAATTGAATTTGATTCTTCCTTCAATACTTTCAGCATAAGCAGCACGGATATTGACACTTCTTTTACAGGAAAATTCAATGATGTTTTTAAAACCGCAATAGGCAGTTTTTATGTAACAAAAACCGGGCAGCCCTTTCTTACCTCCGATGGAGAGTTTAAGGTGAGCTCTGTGGATGCAACCATAGAAAAATTTTTAACGAATATTCAAATTACACAGCCTGATCAACTGGCCACTGTAATAAATATAGTGTATAATTCAGACATACAGCAGAAAGGAGAAGATATATTGAGCACATTGATTGATGAATACATTCAGAATAACCTGAATGAAAAGAACCGGATATCAGACAGTACAATAAGCTTTATTGACAGCCGGCTGCAGATAGTGAACGGCGACCTGAGCCAGGTGGAAGGAAATATACAAGGCTTTAAACAGGCAAATAACATTACAGATATACAAACACAATCGCAGGCGCTGGTGGAAAATGCCACCGACTATAACAGGAAACTGGTGGATGCAGAAGTGCAGATTAATGTGGTGGATGCGGCTTTGCAATATGTAATGGATGAAAAAAACATTTACCGCCCGGCGCCTGCAATTACCGTGTCGCAGGACCCGAATTTCCTGGCCCTTCTGCAGAATTATAATTCCCTGCAAATGCAAAGAGACAGGCTGTCGCTGTCATCAACAGAAGACAACCCTAAAAGGCTTAACATAGAAACACAGATCAAAAACACACGCAGGGACCTTATTAATAACCTGCAAAATCAAAAGAAGGCCCTTACTATTGGCCGGGATAAGATTGTGGGAGAAAACAGGCAGATAGAAAGCTATGTAAAAAAAGTGCCCGGGCAGGAAAGGGTTTACCTTGATCTTGACAGGCAGCAAAAAGTTAAGGAAGGGCTTTTGCTGTTCTTAATGCAGCAGCGGGAACAAACAGCTATCACAAAAGCATCAAATATAGCGGGTGCAAGAGTGATAGAAACGCCCAAATCTGAGTTCCTCCCCTATTTTCCCAAAAAAATTATTTTCCTGGCGGGCGCTTTTGTGGTGGGCGTAGCCCTGCCGTTTGTTTACCTGCTTTTGAAAAATGCCATCTCCAACAAAATATTTACGAGAAAAGATATTGAAGAAGGCGCGAACGGCGCCACCATTTTAGCTGAAATAAGCCATAGTAACGAAACCGGCGTAATAGCAATTAAAGAAAATGCACGCTCGGTTGTTTCCGAGCAATTCCGCTCATTCAAAACAAACCTTCAGTTTGTAGTGGGCAACATTTCCCACCCTGTTATACTGGTTACTTCCAGCATGAGCGCCGAAGGAAAATCTTTTATTGCCTTAAATCTGTCAACAACATACGCGCTTTCCGGAAAAAAAGTACTGCTGATGGAATTTGACCTGAGGAAGCCTAAAATATCATCTTATCTGCAGCTGGACAATACGAAAGGCATTACCAATTATGCTATATCCAATATCAGTATTGAAGAGATAATTAAACCTTCAGGAATTGATCCTAATTTATTCCTGTTAAGTTCGGGCCCCATACCGCCAAACCCGGTAGAGCTTTTGGTAACGCCTAAAATAAGCGAGCTGTTTAATGAAGTAAAACAATTGTTTGACATTGTGATTATAGATGCTCCGCCTATTGGTCTTGTAACAGATGCACAAATACTTGCCAAATATGCTGATACCAACCTGTATGTAATAAGGCAGGGATATACCTTTAAAACCCAGTTAAACATCATAAGCGAACTGAGGAAAACAGATAAGCTTAAGAATATGTACATCATTATTAATGATGTATCAAAAAGCACTTCCTATGGTTATGGCTACGGCTATGGTTATGGTTATGGAGGCGACGCTTATGGTTACGGTAATAGCAAGGAAAAAAAAGGCCTTTTAAAAAAAATGCGGTAAATATATTGTGAATTATATATTCCGCGTATTACCGATTGCTTGCCATGGAGGCAATTTAAAATGTGCCGGTTTTTATAATTAAATTAAGTTGATATTAATGAAGCAAGGCAAGCATAGTTTAATTTATTTTTTAGGCAGGGGATTAACGGGTCTTGTAAACTTTTTCGCAATTACCATTTACACAAGGCTGCTGGTACCTTCAGAGTATGGCGTGTATGCTTTGGTGTCTGCAAGCGTTACTTTATTCAATACGGTATTATACCAGTGGTTACGGTTGGTTTTATTGCGGTTTTTGCCCAAAAGCAAAACAGAGGAAGACCAGGGAAGATTGTACGCAAGCATAAGCTTAGGGTTTGTTTTATCAAGCCTGCTTTCCGTTATTATAGCTGCGGTATATTATTTTTTTAACAGGGAAGATAAAACACTCTCGCAATTGCTTTTGTTTGGCGTAATCCTTTTATGGTTTGAAGCCTTTTTTGAAATAAGCCTTGAATATTTCCGCTCTAATCTTAAACCAACCAAATATGCTGCTGCATTCATTGTAAAATCCGTTGCCGCCATTTTGCTGGGCAGCACACTTGCTTATTTTCACATGGGTGCATGGGGACTGATTGTAGGGATATTATCTGCAGACATTATTGTATCATTGATATTTTTCAGGCCCTTCATCAGCAGGCTGGCATCTAATTTCAGGAACATTGATAACGCTTATTTTAAAACATCCCTCCGGTTCGGTTTGCCAATAACGTTGTCTTATGCCATGACCTTCATTATCAACAGTTCCGACCGCTATTTTATTAAATACTACATGGGCGATTCCGCTACCGGCATGTATGCTGTTGGCTACGATTTGGCAAGGCAAAGCCTCTGGGTAATAATGACCTCTATGAACCTGGCAAGTTATCCGCTTGCCGTGCGCGCCCTGGAACAGCATGGCGTGGAAGAAGCCAATGTGCAGCTATCAGACAATTTTATTTTGCTTATTGCGGTATCGTTGCCGGCAGCCATTGGCATGGCTGTGCTGGCGGATCGCATTGCTGAAGTATTTGTGGGCAGGCTTTTTATTAAAGAAGTTACCGTTATCGTTCCTATGATCGCAATCGGCTCATTTGTAGCCGGCTTAAAGAATTTTTATATTGACCAAAGCTTTCAGTTGGGCAAAAAAACCCATTTGCAGATATGGTCAGTTATTGCAGCAGCAGCAGTCAATGTAATATTGAATATTGTTTTAATCCCTTCAATAGGTATCATGGGCGCCATTTATTCCACGCTGGCAAGCTTTGCAATTGCATTGGTGGTTAGCTGCATGGTAAGCAGGTTTTCTTATACAATGCCATTTCCAAAAACGGGCAGTATAAAAATTTTGATTGCCTCGGTTTTAATGGGCGCAGGCATCTATTTCCTGAAAGCATATATACCCGGCAAAACAGGATTGTTTGTGCTTGTTTTTATCGGGCTGATAATTTATTGTTTAATCCTTTCGGTTTCAGGGATTTTAAAAGTTGATTTAACCAATAAAAAAGTAAGTTTTAATTACTCCGGTAATTAATAGCGAATTATTAATTTTTTTACCAATTAGAACATTGCAAAATATAACCAGAAATAGGATTATGATTTACCCCAAAAAGCTATTCCTTATAATAGTTTTTATCTTTCTTTCCGGGGCTTTTTTAACCGTTCTTAATGGAGGTTCTATTACAGACTCCGGCACAGCCGATGTGGATGCAGAAGCTGGCAACTTAGGCGCTCAAATTTTTTGGATATTGGTTTATGTAACTGTTATTATTCTTTCTGCTAAGCAGATAGGCTCCATGTTAGCGCTGCTTAATGAAAATAAAATACTGCTTTTTTTTATTTTACTAATGTTGCTTTCTTCCTTATGGAGCGATGTGCCTTTAGTAACATTGCGAAAAACAATATCGCTTTATGGCTCAACCCTTTTAGGTTTGTATTTAGTTCAAAATTATTCTTTAACCGGTGTATTGAGAATAATAAGCATTGCTTTAAATATTACCGGAATATTCTCCCTGCTGGCTGCGCTGTTGCTGCCATCTTATGGAATAATGCATGATTTGCATGAAGGTGCATGGAGAGGTGTTTTTATTCATAAAAATCATTTGGGGAGAATGATGGTTATTAATATCGTATGCACGCTTGTTTTAGTGCGCTATGATAAGAAAGTAAGGAAAAGGGCACTCTATATTATTTTATTTTCAGTTTTTTTAATTATTAAGTCCCAGTCAATGGGAGCGCTTATCATATCATTTGTAACAGTCTTTATAAACCAGGTCTTCCGGTCGCTAAAATTAAAAGCAAATTTATTTGCAGTGTCTGTGCTGGTTTTTATATTAACAGGATCAGTGATTGTATATTATTTACTAAACAATTACCAGCAAATTTTAATAGGCTTAGGCAAGGACCCAACCCTGACAGGGCGTACCATTTTGTGGTCGCAACTTTCAATTGCTATTGCCAGGAAACCTTTTTTGGGATATGGGTTAGGTGGATTTTGGTTAGGTAATAGCGGCCCTTCTGCATTGGTGTGGGCCGCAGTGGGATGGGAGCCAATACAATCTCATAACGGTTATTTTGATATTGCCTTAGACTTGGGCCTGCTTGGGTTGGCCCTGTTTATAATTCTCTTTCTCAAGTATTATGCAAGATTCATTTACCGGTATGCCCTGTTGAAACAGGAGATTTATAGCTGGGGGCTTATGTTTAGCACAGTGCTCCTCATTTACAATTTTGAGGAAAGCTGTGTTTTAAAAGCAAATAATATATTCTGGGTATTAATAGTCTTTACTTTTTGTTTTTATAATCAAAAAAAGATGAGGGTATAAATGGTAAAATCACTTACAGGCCAGCAGGTTGCACACAAATATTATATCCCGGCGCTCGATGGTATCCGGGGCCTGGCAATTTTGATGGTTTTATTAGGGCATTATGGCGTTAAAATAACTTTTGGAGGCAGGTTTGGCGTAACATTATTTTTTTTCATAAGCGGGTTATTAATATGCAGGCTATTGATTGTTGAGTTCAACAAAACCAGAACTGTTAACCTGAAAAAGTTTTATATAAGGAGGATATTAAGGCTTTATCCTGCTTTAATAACCATGATATGCCTTAGTTTGTTAACCATGTATCTTATTGGGTGCAGGATTAATTTAATAGACCCTTTGTCAGTGCTTTTATATTTCAGGAATTACTATGCCGTTTTTTTTGGGCCTCCATCAGACGGATCTGCCTGCTCAAAATTTTTTGATATTGTTTGGTCTCTGGCTGTAGAAGAACATTTTTATATCTTTTTCCCGGTTCTTTTTTTGGCGCTGTACAATAGAAGAAAAAATTTATTAATTGTAATGCTGGTTATCATACTGCTTTCTCTTTTGTGGCGTATTTATTTAGCATTAAATTATGCAGGCAATATAGATTTTTTAGACCATAGAATTTATTCATTGAGCGATACAAGATTAGATGCCATCATGTTCGGCTGTCTGGCCTCATTATGCCTGGATATGGATAAGTCGGGCAGCTTTTTACGGTTTGTTGGTATGCCGGTAGTATTTATAGCTGCCTGTATTATTTTAATATGCAGCTTAAGATTTCAAAACGAGTTTTTTTCACTCACATTTATTTACTCTTTGCAAGGCATAGCTTTATTTATAACAATACCCGCCGTATTGTATCATTCGCGATATGCTTTATTAATGAAGGCCTTGTCAAATAAAATATTAGTTTATATTGGAAAACTCAGTTATTCCGTTTATCTGTTTCATTGGTTAGGTGTGTGCATAGCGTTGCACTTTATTTCACAAGACAGGTTTAGATTAGACTGGCTAAGTGTTGCTATTCCCATAGGCATAATACTAAGTTTAATAAGTTATAATTTTATTGAACTGCCAATAAATAATTTGAGAAGGAAATTTGGTTCGAACGTGTAGCAGCCTGTTATAGCTGTTTTTACTATATCCATATTTAAAACCATATATCATATTTTAAATGAAAATCGCAGCATTCCCCGCATTTAAAAATAAGGACAAAAATCCCCATCAGTATTTATTATACACAGCCATAATTGCTGAAGGAAATGTGGTGCAGGAGTTTTCCACTGCTAATATTTTAAAGAACAGATATGATATTGTACATGTGCATTGGCCCGAAAGCAATAAGCTGAGAAAAGGCTTTTCCAGGGCGGTTGGATACGTAGCCGTTTTTAATTTTCTTATCCGGCTCTCAAAAATGAAAGGTTCCAAAATAGTATGGACGGTGCACAATCTTGCATCGCACGAAAAGAAAATGCCCGGGCTTGAAGCCTTTCATTTTAAGCTGTTCACAAAAATGCTGGATGGTATTATTGTCATGAACAGTAAAACATCAGATAAAGCGGTGGAAAAATATCCCGCTTTAAAAAACACCAGGCGTGCACTTATTCCGCGTGGCCATTATAAAACTTCTTATGAAAACACAATGAGCTTTTATGATGCAAGGCAAAAGCTGAATTTAAATGAAGAGGCGAAAGTGTTTTTATTTCTTGGCCAGATAAGGTCTTACAAAGGGATTGAAGAATTTTTAAAGGTGTTTGAGCAAACAACGGATGAACAATACAGGTTTATAATAGCCGGTTCAGTTGGCAAAGCAAATGAAAGCTATGGCGAATACCTGCATGGGCTGGTAAAAGATAAAAGAGTGCAACTGCATATCAGGTTTATACCTGATGATGAACTGCAGGTTTACTTCAATGCGGCCGATTTAGTAGTGCTTCCATATAAAGATATTCTTAATTCCGGCAGCCTGCTGCTGGCTTTATCTTTTAATAAGCCGGTAATAGTTCCTGCACATGAAAGCATACAGGAAATTGTAACGGAATACGGCAGCGACTGGTTGTTCAGCTATCCGGATTTATCTGCTTCGTTTATTGAAGATGCCATGGCAAAGGCTTTGCTTAAACGCGGAAAGACACTGGATATGTCAAACAGGGACTGGAAAAATGTAGCGCTTAAAACACTTTCATTTTATAAATTATTAATCAGTTAAAATCTATTAGTTCTATGGATATCAGCGTATTTGGATTAGGATATGTAGGCGCCGTCTCCATCGCCTGTTTGGCAAAAGATGGCCACCGCGTTATTGGTGTTGACCCCAATGAAGAAAAGGTAAATTTTGTAAACGAAGGCCGGTCGCCAATTATTGAACCCGGCCTTGAGGAGCTTTTAATTGAATACAAGGGCAAAAGCATCCGGGCAACATCCGCAAGCTTTGAAGCCGTATCTGAAACGGATATTGCTTTTATAAGCGTAGGCACGCCAACCGCCGAAAACGGCGAGCCGAACCTGAATTATGTTTATGGCGTTTGCCGCCAGATTGCAAATGATGTGGTAAAAAGCAATAAAGACAAATTTGTTATCATACTGCGCAGCACGGTGCCGCCCGGCACCGCTGAGGCATGTACAAAAATTACCAGTGAGGTTACAGGCGATTCGCGCATTAAGATTGGCTTTAACCCTGAATTTCTGCGGGAAGGCACAGCCGTAAAAGATTATTATAATCCGGCCTATACAATCATCGGTTCAGATGATGAATACGTGATTCAGTTAATGAAACAGGTATATCATAATGTACCGGCGCCGGTTTACGCCACATCGGTTAAAGTGGCCGAAATGGTAAAATATGTTGCCAATACATGGCATGCCGCAAAAATTGTATTTGCCAATGAAATAGGAAGGCTTTCCCATGCGCTCGGTATTTCAGGCAGTGAAGTGATGGATATAATTGTGAAAGACACGAAGCTTAATGTATCGCCTGTATATATGAAACCGGGTTTTGCTTATGGCGGCTCCTGCCTGCCAAAAGATGTGCGGGGCATGATGTACCTGAAGTCAAAATCGCAGGCCGATTTACCCATGATTGAGTCCATTGAAAGAAGCAATGAGGGCCATATTGATGCCGCCTTTAAACAGGTGCTGAAAGTACAGCGAAACCGCAGGGTTATATTGCTTGGCCTTGCCTTCAAGCCCAATACAGATGATTTAAGGGAAAGCCCTTCTGTAAAACTTGCAAAAAAACTGATAGGCGAAGGCGTGCAACTAAGGGTATATGATCCCTATGTTAAAGAAGCTTTTTTGTTAGGTACAAACCTGCAATACATAAGAAATACGCTTCCTCATTTTGAAAGCTTATTAATAACGCACACCAATCTGGAGATTCAGCCCGATGATGTGCTGGTGGTTACTTACAAATGTGCTGAGTTTACTGAAATACTTGATAACCATGCAGGCAACACCAGGATTGATTTATCCGGCGCTTTCCAGTAAAATTGTTTATAGTTTTAAATAAACCACATAGATGCACGTCTAAAAAATTATGTTGCTTGTGGTTTACAATATGGATAAATATAATTAAGATATGCGCATACTAATTACGGGAACAGCCGGCTTTATAGGCTTTCATACCGCAGAAAGATTATTGAAAGACGGCCATACGGTTGTAGGGTTCGACAGTATTAATGATTATTATGACCCTTCTTTAAAGATGGCCCGCTTAAAAGCAGGCGGCATTGAAGCAGCGAATGCACCAGCCTATACTAAAATTGCAAGCACCAAATATTCTTCCAGTTCTTTTTATAAAGGAGAGCTGGAAAATAAAGCTGAACTGGAACGCATATTTAAAGAAGAAGGAATAGAAGCCGTGGTAAACCTGGCAGCCCAGGCTGGCGTAAGGTATAGCCTCATTAACCCGGAGGTTTATATAAGAAGCAATATAAATGGGTTTGGGAATATTTTAGAATGCTGCAGGCTGTGCAATATAAAGCACCTTGTATATGCAAGCAGCTCCAGTGTTTACGGGTTAAACGATTCCATTCCTTTTAAAACATCAGACTATACAGACCACCCGGTATCGCTATATGCCGCCAGTAAAAAAAGCAATGAGTTAATGGCGCATGTATATAGCCATTTATTTAACCTGCCTGCTACAGGCCTTCGCTTTTTTACGGTATATGGCCCCTGGGGAAGGCCGGATATGGCTTTGTTTCTTTTTACTGACGCTATTATAAAAGGCAAACCGGTGCATGTGTACAATGAAGGCAAAATGCTCAGGGACTTTACTTATATAGATGATATTACCGACGGCATTGTGCGGGCTGTTAATACCATGCCACAAAAAAATGCTTTATGGAAGCAGTCTGACTCGGATAATTCATCTTCGTCAGCACCGTATAAGGTATATAACATTGGCAATAATAAACCGGTTAACCTGCTTGATTTTATAGAGGCTATTGAGCAGGAATTAGGCATACCTGCCCGGAAAGAGTTTTTACCCCTGCAGCCCGGGGATGTGCTTACTACGTTCGCCGATATTGACGACATTAAAAGAGATCTCGGCTATCATCCAAAAACTTCTATCAAGGAGGGCATAAAAAAGTTTATTGACTGGTATAAAGAATATTATAAAATATAAAGGGCTGTTCTTTAAAAGTGCATTCACGTTTGCCGGCAGTAAAACAACGGCTTTAAATGCGCTTGAATAAAAATGGCTGAAGCAAAAAAATCTGTTATCCTGAATAAAATAATAAAAGCAAAAACAATGAAAAAAGTTATAAATCTTGTTACGCACATGGAAGCAGGCGGCGCCCAGGGAGCGGCCATACGCATGTCGAAAGAAATGCGTAACAGGGGCATTGATGCCGAGACCTGGTTTATATATAAGAAGTCTGATACTTATACGGATGAAGAAAAAGTTGAAGTAATCTACAAATCTGCACCCACCAATATATACCATGCCCTGAAAATAGTTTCTATTCTTCTAAAAAAGTTTAAAGAAGTAAAACCTGACGGCGTAATAAGCTATACGCACTATGCAAGCACGCTTGGGCATATAGCAAGCTTTATGGCGGGCGTTAAAAACCGTGTTGCCACTATGAGAAACCCGGCCTGGTCTTATCCCAGATTAGCAAAGCTGCTCAACAAATACATGGGCGGGAAAAATTACTATACTAAAATAATAGCCGTTTCAGAAACAGTTAAGGAATCATGCAATTCCTATTCTCAGAAATATAAAGACAATATTGTTGTTGTTTATAACGGCGTGCCTGCCCGCATATCAGCGCTCACTAAAGAAGCAGCAAGAAAGAAGTTTAATTTTAATACAGGCTCGTCAAAACTGCTCATCAATCTCGGAAGGCTGCACCCGCAAAAAAACCAGCAACTGCTCATTAAAATGATGCCTTATCTGCCGGGATACCGCCTGGCAATTGCAGGGCAGGGCGAACTGTTTCAGGATTTATCCAAACTGATTAATGATCTGAATGTCGCTGACCGTGTACACCTGCTTGGAGAAATTAAACCGAACGATGTACCGGATTTCCTGCGCTGCGGCGATGTGTTTTTGTTCTCATCAATTTTCGAGGCATTTGGTTTTGCCATATTCGAAGCGGCATATAATGGACTGCCGATTATTGCAAGCAATATACCTTCCAACGTGGAAGTGTTAACCGATGGCGGCAATAAAGCAGGCATCATTGTGCCGGATATGGAAGTGGCGTCATGGGTAAGCGCCGTTAAAAGTCTGGAAGACCCTGCGTTATATCAATCGTATAAAGATGCCATCGAAAAAAAATCAAAATCGTTCGATTTTGATTCCATGGTTAAAGCATACACACATTATTCCACTGTAAATATTTAATACATGCCTTACAAACTTTTAGGAACAGAAGTAAACCCGTATAGCCTTGTAAAATGGATGAGAGCAGACTGAACCGAACGGATCTTAAAACAGCACAACATATTATAAAAACATATAAACAAAAAAGGGTTAAAATATGAATTTATTATACCTATCAGGCGCACCCAGAGTTTCCACATTGCCCAATGCAGGAACAAGTGGCCCTCGCGCACATATATTAGGTGTAATAAAAGGGTTTGAAACGAACGGGTATAATGTACATAAAGCTATTGCCGGCGATGTAATTAATATTAATAAGCAAGGCAATCGCAACATGGCAAAACAGCTTAGTGATAGCGCCACAAAGAGAATGGTTGCAGATGTTTTCAGGCTTATATACAGGTATTATTTCCGACTGAAGTTTAAAAGGCAAAACAAAGAAAAATATGATATTGTTTATGAACGCCTTGCCGCTATGCAGGCGTTAGGCCAGGCATTTAAAAGCAAAAATACTTTATGGGTTTTGGAAACCAATGCCCCGCTTTTCTATGAAGCAAACGAAGCAAGAAAGAGCACTTTTTTGCCCAGGCTAATAAAATATTTTGAAATAAAAGCCTATAAAGAATGCGATTATCTTGTGTGCATCAGCAATAAATTAAAGGAGATAATATTAGCTGAAGCCAATATTCCCGAAGGCAAGACAATTGTAATGCCTAACGGCGTAGATATTGATAAGTTTAACACACAGGAAATACAGCCCAAATACAATTTCCCTGAGTTAACTATTGGTTTTGTTGGCACCATCCAGCCCTGGCAAAAGCTTGATTTTTTATTTACTGCCGCCGCTGAATTAATTAAAGAGGGCTTTCAGCTAAAGTTGCTGATTGTGGGTGACGGCATTGACTCAGACAGGCTTAAAGAAACACCCCAAACATTGAACATTGAAAACAATGTTGTTTTTACCGGTCGTGTGCCCTGGAATGAGGTGCCCGCTTATATAAAATCCTTCCATGTAGGCTATTCAGCGCCGGAGGCTATGGAAATAGGCTTGTATGTATCTCCGTTAAAGCTTTATGAATACATGGCTTCAGGCGTGCCCGCCTTGGCTTCCGCAACAGAAGACTCAAAAAATTTAATAACTCATAGAAAAAATGGCTTTCTTTTTCAGCACGGAAACATTAACGATTTAAAGCAAACAATTAAAGATATAATTAATCATAAAAATGAGCTAGCTGACATTGGCGCTGCAGCGAAAACAGAAATATTAAATAACCATACATGGGAGCACAGGGTAAAATTTTTATTAACTCAAATTAATAATTCGATGCATTGATTTAAAGCAAATATTCAAATATCGGCACACAATCATCCCGTGTGTCGAAAGAGTAAGAATGCCCTTTGCAGCACTTCTGAAAAACTGAAAATTGAATAATTAAATAACATTTCTTACAAAAACTTATAATATGCCTTACAAACTTTTAGGAACAGAAGTAAACCCGTATAGCCTTGCAGGTTTATTGCAGGTTATAAAAAAGAGCATTGACAATCATGAACAGCTTATAGTGGCCAGCCAGAACCTGCACAGCATTTATCTTCTGCATAAAAGCAAAGACCTGCAGGCACTGCAATCGCTGGCCATAAAACGGGTGGATGGCATGCCTATCGTATATATGGGCAGGCTGCTGGGCTATCCTTTGGAAAAAGATCACCGCATCACCTGGGTTGATTTAATTCATCCGCTTATGAAAACGGCTGCCGAAAATGGCTGGCGTGTTTTTTACCTTGGCGCAGATGAAAAGAGTGTATCTAAAGGGATGGAGGCCTTAAGGATTGAATATCCCTCATTGAAAATTGATTACCGGAACGGCTTCTTTGATGCGGCTGTAACATCACCCGATAATAACGAAGTAATTATTAAGATCAATGCTTTTAACCCGGATATATTGATTGTAGGGATGGGCATGCCGCGACAGGAAAAATGGATATATGAAAACAGGAGCTCCATTCATGCAAATGTGATCATGACCTGCGGCGCCGCTATTGAATATGTGGCAGGCACTGTAAAAATCCCGCCCAGGTGGATGGGACGGGCCGGCCTGGAATGGTTCTTCAGGCTAACGGAAAATCCCAAACGGTTTTGGTATAGATATATGGTAGAGCCCTGGTATGTATTCGGCCTGTTTGTAAAAGACTTTACTAAAAAAAGAATTTTAAATAAACCCATCTGATGGCACAGTACTCCGGATTTGAAAGAAGAATAGCCCGCCTGCTTGAATCGCAGCCCTGGCTAAGGGATTTGATAAGGAAAAGCTATAAGAGGGCAGTGTATTTTACAGCGCTGCCCAAACAAAAATTACAGCTTTCTCCCCGGGTGCAGCTTATTGATGTTGCAGCCCTTTGCGGCATTACAGCTATGGATGCTTTCTATTTTGGTTATTATGATAAATGCCCGTGGAATAAAGATGGCAGCTTGTACTTAGGGCATGTTTTGCGCAACAATAAATGCTATATAGCTGTTTGCAATATAGATGAAGCAAAGCATGAAATAACCGGAGAAACGGATGCCTGGAATTATCAGCAGGGCGCCATGGCGCAGTGGTTAAACAATTCAACAATTATTTATAATGCTTACAGGGAAAATATACTGGGCAGTGTTTTAAAGGATCTTGAAAAAAACGAAGCATTATTTTATCCCTTTCCCGTGCAGGTTGTAAACCCCGTTAAACAGGAATATTTATCGCTTAATTACCGCCGCCTATCCTGGCTGCGGCCGGATTACGGGTATTTTAAAGAATGCGCCAACTTTAAAGTAAAGCAGGATTATGATGAAGACGGGATATGGAAAATTGATTATTTGGCAAGACAACATCAGTTAATAATAAAGATAAGCGACCTGGTGAAAGAAGCGCCGGCTGAGTTTGCTGAAGCCAGTCATAAAGTAAACCATTGCTATTATTCGCCGGATGGAAAATTGTTTGTTTTCCTGCACAGGTGGATAGATAAAAGCGGTAAATATTCCCGCCTTATCTGCGCAGATGCAGACGGCAATAACCGGAAAACATTGCTGGACTTCCGCATGATATCCCATTATTCATGGATAAATAATACAGAGCTCATCGTGTGGGCAAGAACGCCCGAATATGGCGATGCTTACATCACTATAAATGCCCTTACCGGAAAATATGCAAAGCTGGATGATGGAAATTTAAGCAGGTATGGCGACGGGCATCCTACCATAAGCAATGATAAAAATTATATCATAACAGATACTTATCCTGATAAATCAAGATTAAGGACCCTGTTATTATTTAACATGAATACTAAAACCCCGGCTGCTTTGGGTACTTTTTTTGCTCCCTGGAAATTTGATGACGAAAAAAGATGCGACCTGCACCCGCGCTGGAATAACGGCAGCAATGCTGTTTCGATTGACGCTGCGCATGAAGGCATAAGAAAAAATTACATTATTAAACCAGGAATATGAATACAATAAAATTTGGTAACCTGCTGCCGGGCTTTTTATTGTTTCTGTACAGCATTACATCATGCGCCCAAAAGCCGCCTGTATATAACCCTGCAGACAGAAGCTGGGTTAAAGCTGCAAATGACCGGATTGAAAAGTATAGAAAAGCTGATTTGAACATTAAGGTTATTGATAAAAACGGGAAACCGGTCAGCAACGCTTCCGTAACCATACACCAGGAAAGCAGCGCTTTTATTTTCGGCTCTGCTGTAGCTTCCAAATGGTTATTGTCACAAAACGCAGATGGTGAAAAATACAGGGATATTGTAAAGTCACATTATAATGAAGTAGTGCTGGAAAACGATTTGAAATGGAATGCCTGGAATAATAACCCGAAATCTTCGGCTAATATGCAGCGAACGCTAAAAGCGTTGCATTGGCTGAATGACAATAACATAAAAGTGCGTGGGCATTACCTGGCATGGGCGCCAATTAAATCTTTTTCCTATTATGGCTCATCCCTTACACAACAACAATATGATAACCCTGCTGAATATAAAACACAGTTGCTTGATCATATAAGGGATATAATTACGCAAACAAAAGGTCTTATAACTGAGTGGGATGCAATTAATCACATTGTGACAACACACCAGGAAGGACAGATAAACATTCCATTTTCATCAAAAAAAATGCTGCTGCCCGATTATGTAGGCAATGATATTTATTCTCAGGTATTCCGGGTAGCGCGGGAAGCGGCTCCTGATGAAACTTTATTTGTAAATGAACAAATACTGCCTTCGGATGTAACCCAATCATTTAATGATACATATTTTCAGAAAATAAAAGAACTGCAAACGCAGGGCCTTAAGGTAGGAGGCATTGGATTTATGGGACATTTTAAAAATACGACCCTTCCATCTATAAATAATCTCCACGGAATATTTGAACAGTTCGCCCGGCTTAACATTCCAATAAAAGTAACAGAATTTGATGTTCGTTTCGGAAACAAAAACCAGGCATACAAACAAAGCGCTGCCGAATTGAATTTGCAGGCGCAGTTTACGGAAGATTTTTTACGGCTGGCATTTTCAGAGCCTGCTGTAACCGGCGTTGTTATGTGGGGCTTTTGGGAAGGAAGCGACTGGTATCCTTCTGCAGCATTGTACAATAAAGACTGGTCCGTTAAACCTAACGGGGAGTCGTGGGACAAACTCGTTTTGCATGAATGGCGTACAAACCTTACGGCAAATACAAATGAAAACGGGCAGGTAAATGCCAGTGGCTTTTTAGGTAATTATACGGTTAGTGTGAAAACAAGTGACGGCAAAGAAATTAAAAAAAATATTTCCCTTGATAACAAGGGATTAGTTGTTACAGTAACAACTAACTAATGTCAACATTTAATTCCTGCTGCTCTCATTCTTTTTCAACCAACCCTTCATCAATTAAATAAGCTGCTATTTCATTTAACAGTGGGGTTGCCTTGGCATCGTCAATCTTTACGGTAAAAGTATCAGCTTCTGTGGCAGTAAAACTGAGTATCCTTTTTTTACCAACCGTATGGCCGTGCAATTCATTTACCGTTTTGCCATTTTGTAAAAGCTGAACCGTGAATGCCTTTATTTTTTGCCCTGTGGCAATATCTTCCTGTAAAATAATGCAATTTATCTTTTGCTTTCTGCCCAATGGTATGGTATAAGTGGATGAAGCCGCTTTAAATTTTTTATCTGCTATTGCTTTAGTAAAGCTCTCATCCCTTAATGCCTTAAAACCAACCAGCGCAGCAGAATCGTGGGCATTAATCACACCATTCCTGTCAGGCGGCACATTCAATAAAAGGTTTGCTCCTCTCCCAACGGATTTTAAATACAATTGAAACAATTCTTCGGGCGGCTTTACTTTTTCATCTTCTTCTATGTGATAAAACCAGCCCGGCCTTATGCTTACATCGCATTCCGCAGGTATCCAAACCTTACCATATACATTGCCATGATTCAACGTATCCTGCGACGGAGCGCCGAGTCCAGGTGTAAAACCAGCCGTATCCAGTGTATTCCAGTCAGGATCGCCGGCAAAACCTTTCTCATTTCCTACCCAGCGTGCATCAGGGCCAATATCGCTGAACACCACTGTATTGGGCGCTATGCTGCGCATGGTTTGTTTAAACCGCTGCCAGTCATATACCTGTTTTTTTCCATTTGGGCCTTCGCCATTGGCGCCATCCCACCAAAACTCAAAGAAAGGCCCGTAATTGCTTACCACTTCTTTCATCATATTTACAAACACATCATTATAAGCAGGCGTTCCGTATTGCGGGTGGTTCCTGTCCCAGGGCGATAGATATACGCCCATCTTCAGGCCGTATTTTTTACAACTATCACTCAGTTCGCGCAGCACATCGCCTTTTCCATCTTTCCATTTGCTTTGCGCTACTGTATGCGTTGAATATTTGCTTGGCCAGAGGCAAAACCCATCATGGTGTTTTGCCGTAATAATGATGCCTTTTGCGCCGGCCGCTTTGGCTATGCGGCACCATTGCCCGCAATCGAGATTGGTTGGGTTGAATACATCTTCCGGCTCTGTGCCTTTCCCCCATTCGAGATCAGTGAAAGTATTCGGGCCAAAATGAACAAAGAAATAATAATCCATTTTTTGCCATGCCAACTGGCGTGGCGATGGTATGGGCTGATTAACGGCAGGCTTTTGAGCCTGCAATCCTGTATAAAAAAAATAAGCTGCAGCGAAAAACAGTAGTTTCTTCATCGCAGCAATATAGTGACTGTTGTTTGAAAAGTTTCTGAATTATATTTTTTGTAACCAATAAATGCGCTTCTGATATACTTCTTACCTGGGAATGTACGGCCATTTATTTGCATTGCACAAATTATACGCCTGCCATTATTCCTCCATAGCAACCAGGCATTCGTTTTAATGCTGAAGCATTATTATTTCGACTTCGCTCAATAATAATGTCCTCGGCTCCGCTCGGACAAAAACGTAGCAGCCTTCATATATCTAATCACGCCATTACCACCTGCCGTCATGCCCGGCTGCGACCAGGCACCTCATAATAAAATTGAGTTGGATAAGTTACAGGCATTTGCTTACAGCGCACTGCCATATTCATTTGTCATGATATAAACAGTGCCGCCATATTGCATGCAGTAAAATTAGGAGATTCCCGCTTTCGCGGGAAAGACGGACGGTGTTGTTGATTGAATGTAATAAACTTAAACAGGCAGGAACGAAATAGCAGCCTGTTACACTGAGTTGCATTGCAAAAATTGTATGCACTTGCCATTATTCCTTACATCCAGACAAAGCCAGGGGCATAAACACAACCACCTGCTCGTTATGCCCGGCTAGGGCACCTCATAATAAAGCTGGGTGAATAAGCTTACAGGCATTTTGCTTAAAGCATATCAAATAAATCTTTCCAGGCAGGAACGAAATAGAATTAACAACTACCCTCTAATTCAGGCTCCTGAAATCAACCGGCACCAGTTTGCTTACACCAGGCTCCTGCATGGTAACGCCATAAATAACGTCAACTGTGCTCATGGTGGATTTGTTGTGCGTTACAATAATGAACTGCGAGTTATCGCTGAACTGCTGTATCATATTGTTGAATTTGCCCACATTGGCATCATCAAGCGGTGCATCCACTTCGTCTAAAATACAGAACGGCGCAGGCTTAATTAAATAAATGGCAAACAACAATGCAATAGCAGTTAAGGTTTTTTCACCGCCGCTCAGCTGTGTTATGCTCGATGGTTTTTTGCCCTTGGGCTTTGCTACCACATCAATACCTGTTTCGGCGAGGTTATCCGGGTTTTCCAGGATCATATCGGCTGTATCTTCTTCTGTAAACAGGGCTTTAAACACACGCTGGAAATTCTCCCGCACTTTATCAAACGTTTCGCGAAACTGCTGGTTGGCGGTGGCTTCCACTTCTTCAATGGTTTGCAGTAAGCTTTCCTTTGCGCTTACCAGATCCTGCTTTTGTTCAAGAATAAATTCATACCGTTTTTTCATTTCCACAAAGGCTTCAATGGCTGTGGGATTTACTTCGCCAATGTTTTCAAGGCGCTTACGCATACGGTCTGATGCCGCCTGCAATTCTTCCGTTGAAGCATCAGATGTTCTTGGCTCGTCCAGTATATCATCCAGGTCAATCTTAAACTCTACATGCAGGCGCTCGCGCATGCCGGCAAGGTTCAGTTTTAATTCACTCAGCTTATCTTTTATTTCCGTTAAAAGCTGGTCTATTATTTCACGGCTTTTTATTTTATGGCGCAAGGCGCTTTCCTTTTCCTGCAAAGCATTGCGGTGGTTATAGTATGCCGCATCCGCCTCATTCAGTTTCTTTTCCTCCGCTTCTTTTGTTTGCAGCAAAGTATATAAAGTATCTTCTGCTGATGCGAGCATTTCGGTGCTTTCCGTTATTTGCCCGCTCACTTCTTCCAACTGGGATTTGTTCTGTTCTATTTGTACATGCAGTTCCTTTAACTGGTTTTGCTTATAGCCCACTTCCTGCTGTAATGCGCCCAGTTTGCTTTGCAAACGTGTAAATGCAATATTCGTTTCATTAAACAGGCCGGATACCGTGCGGTATGCCTGGTCTGCAGCCTTGTAAGCGTCCTCCGCTTCTTTTATGGCAGCCGTTGTTGCATTCAATTCTTCGTTCAGCACAGCAAATTCGCTGCGCAAAGCGTCAATAATATCCTGTTCATTCTCCAGGCGCTCCTGCATATCTTCAAGCTGGCCGGCTGCATGCTGCTGCGTGTTTTGCAGGTTCTCCATTTTGTTCCGCGTAGCGAAAAGGCTGTTGGTAAGCTGGTTTATTTCGCCTTCGGTTTGTTTAATAAGATTTTCTTTCAACTGCTCGTTATAACCAATTACCTCGTTATGTTTTTGCTGAATGGCGGCCTTTAATTCCTGCACGGCTTTTTCCTGCGCGGCAATTTCTTCCCGCAGTTTCTCCAGGTTCTTGGCGCGGCCTATTCTTTTACCTTCAAACAAACCAACGCTGCCGCCGCTTAAAGTATATTCGCCTTTTACATATTTGCCTGTGCGTTCCAGCAATACCACGCCATCACCGGCATTATTCACCGCTTCTTCATTTTCTGCAATAAATACATTGCCCAATAAATATTCGGCCAGCTTTTTATATTGTTCATCCACTTCAATCACATCAATTGCCTTAATGGTATTTTGCGGCTGCGGCGCTTGTATGTTAATGCCGGCTATCTTATCAAGCAATAAAAAGTTGGCTTTGCCTTTCTGGTTTTTACCGAGCAATTCTACGGCCTGCAGGCCTTCTTCAAGATTGTTTACAATATAATAGTTAAGATAAGGCGACAATACATTTTCCAATGCAGTCCTGTATTCCTGCTGCACATAAATTATATCTGAAAGAATGGGCGCTTTTGAATTCCATTGATTGTTATTGTGCAAAAATTTCACGCTTTCCGGATAGCCTTCCATTGAATCAACCAGGCTTTTCAGGAGGTCGTGCTCATTGCGCTTTGCATCATACTTACGGTTTTCTTCGGTAAGCTTTGCACGCAGCACTTCCAGTTCGCTTTGCGATTGCAATATCTGCTGCCTTGTTAATTCATGCTGTTCTTTCAGTTGCTGCAAAGTGAGCTGCTTCTCCTCAAGCGCCTTAGCTTTTTCCGCCACTTCTGCATCCAACTGCTGAATTTGATAAGAACGGTTTTGCTGCTCCTGTTCTATCTGCGCTTTGCTTCGCTGCAGGTTATGCACTGATGTTTCCGCTACGGCAACTTTCTTTTCTGCATCAAACTGTTTGCGCTGTGTTTGCAGGTGAGCGCTGCGCACTTTATCGGTTGATGAGCGCTTTTCATCAAGCAAGATTCGCTTTGCATCTGTTTCTTCACGGCTTGCATCCAGCTTATCTTTTAATTGCTGTAAAGCATCTTCCTCTTTTTCATGCTGCAGTTGTGTATATTGAATGGAGTCTTCAATATGCTTCAACTGGCCTGTTGCCCGTTCCAGAAATTCTTTCAGCGAGGCATCTTTTTCTTTCAGGTAATGCAAACGCTGCGATGCAAGGTTCTTTTCATTTTCTTTAGCGCGCAGTTGCTGAACAAGCTCATTAAAATCATGCTGCTGTTCCTGCAAAGCTTTTTCCTGTTCCAGAAAATCAACGCGGTCTTTTTCCAGTTCCGCTTCGCCGGTTGCTATTGCTGCATCCAGTGCGTGCTTTTTATCGGTTTCATCTTCCTGCTGTTTATTCAGGTCTTTATACGTAAGATTAAACCCTTCCAAAGCAGCTTTGGCCAGCTCAACGGAAACCTGCCTGTATTCTTTTTTTATTTCGTGATATTTCTCTGCCTTCTTCGCCTGGCTTTCCACAACCTTTAGCTGGTTTTGAATTTCGAATAATAAGTCTTCAATCCTGTTCAAATCGCCTTCGGTAGCATCCAGCTTTTGTTTGGCTTCTTTTTTTCTTGTTTTATAAATGGTGATGCCGGCAGCCTGCTCCAGCATGCGGCGGCGGCTGTTGTCTTTATCGCGAATAATATCGTCCACCATTCCCAGTTCTATAATAGCATAGCTGTCGTTGCTTACGCCGGTATCCAGAAAAAGGTTATGGATGTCTTTTAAGCGGCAGGAAACATCGTTCAAACGATATTCACTTTCGCCGTTTTTAAAGAACCGGCGGGTTACCGTTACTTCATTAAACTCTGTAGGCAGGAGGTTTTTCGTGTTCTCAAAAGTGAGGCTTACTTCCGCAAGGCCGCTGGCAGATCGGGTTTTGGAACCATTGAATACCAGGGCTTCCAGGTTTTCGCTTCTAAGCTGGGATATTTTCTGCTCGCCTATCACCCAGCGAATAGAATCTATGATATTGCTTTTGCCGCAACCATTCGGGCCAATAATGCCTGTTATGCCTTCATCAAAATTCAGAATGGTTTTATCGGCAAAGCTTTTAAAACCTTTTATCTCAAGCTGCTTAAGTTTCATGCGTTCCGAGTTTACTTACTAATAACGAATTAAAATAAAATACCGTATCTGCCCAAAATGTGCCTGCGAACATAAGTATAATTACAGAGGCTGAAATTCACACAATTTGCACTGTGGAGAAATAGTGGAAAGAAGAAAAAACAGTTACCGGTTGCAGGGTTTTTATTATATAGAAGTTGTTTAGGCTTATTTTAAACATATAAGAAACATAATAATTACTTAAGAAGCTGTTTAAAAGTTTAATCCTTTACAGGGTTTTAACGATTTTTCGCACAGAGCAAAGGAGTCAACAGAGGATAAAGCGACTCTGTCAGCTCTGTGTTCTCTGTGCGAAAGAAATTCAAACAGCTTCTTAAGGAAAATGTATTCAGTATCAAGAGCAGTACAAAGTGAATCATCGTATTTTCATCGAAGATGAAAATCTTTGTATCGCTTTTGCCCTTGTGTTTGCTAAGAAGCTATGTATCTGTGTGGTTTATTTCAAAAGTTCAAACGGGTTCATAAACTATAAACTGCCCAGCTTAGCAGTGGCTTTCATTTGTTCAAACGAAAGCCTTGTATGGATGCGCCGCTTATCCGACCATTGCGGGTAAACCAGCCGTATGGCGAGCGCAAATATTATGCTTACGGTGTACCAGATGCTGGTATCCCAGAGATTGCTTACGAACATGGCTGCTATCATCATGATTAAATAGCTTAGTCCCGGCGCTGCCAGCACTATTTCCTGCCGGTTAAGCGCCAGTTTGTATAACCGGTAAGACCATTGCAGGGTAAACCATACAAAAGCGATATACAAAACTGCCGCTACCAAACCGTATTCAACGGCGGCCTCAAGATACGTGTTATGCATAACCCTGTCCTGCACCATCGAAGGCGCATATCGCGCCACTGCTGCAATGGAAGCCGTTTCATCGCCGCCCATGCCAAACACCGGCGAAGCGCTGAGGGCATGGGCGCCGGCTTCCCAATAATAGGTACGGTCGCCGCCCCCGGCCTGGTCGGTCATATAGACGGCCCGCTGCAAGGTGGGGGAATTAAGCGATAACAGCAAAGCTATTACAGCGCCCGCAAAACATACGGAAACAATTACAAACTGGTAGTCAATTGTACGCCTTACAAGGTGAATGTAAACGCCCAGGCAGCAAAGTATCATAAAAGAAAGCAAACCGTTTCTTGAGCCCATCATCATAATCATTACGCCTACCAGCGCAATGGTGCCAAACGCAAAAAAACGGGTAAAGAGGCCAACGCCGGGCTTGCGGCTGAACAGCGTAATAAAAACATAAATTGATAAGGCGCACAACGTGGAGGTAAAGGTGCCATGGTGCACATCGCCCAGTTGCAAAGTGCCGGAATAGCCTACCCCGCTCTGCACTCTTCCGTTCAGCAATAAGTTAAGGCCCAGGGGAATGATAATAAAGGGCATGCAACGCCGCGTATATTCCGGTATTTTATGCAGTATTTCTTCCGGGTAGTTAATAAGCACCCTTAAAAAAAACAGGTAAAAAACCAGTTTTATTGCTTTAACGATGCTATGAAAAGCCGGCGCGGCCTTACCTGTGCCGGCAGGAAGTCCGGCAAAATTCTGAGGATGCTGGTAGTACACAAAAATGCCTGTAATAACAAAAACGATAAAGAACAAATAAATGATGGAAAACCGCAGCGGCACTATTTTGCTTTTTTGTGTAAGCAGGTCCCAGGCAAGTATGGGTGTTATGGCAGCTATGGTAAGGCTTTCGGCATAAGAGGCATCGGCCGTTCCCACGCCCGAAGTGGCGGTGTCGGTAAATGCGCCCTGCGATAACGAAATGGTCATAAGCATAGGGTACATAAATGCCCGGTCGTATAATACCAAAGGAACAGTGAGCAGTACGAGCGGCGCTGATGTTAGACTGATCAAAGAAAGGTAAAGGGTAAGGCCGATGGTGCACAATATCACGGGAAATAATAACTCCTTAGCGCCTATATAAATGCCGCTGCCCTTTGATTGCTGTAAATTATTTGGATACCCTCCCTGCATGCTGCAATAAAATTATTTAATTATGATTATACTAACCTTCTGATTTTTGCTGATCGTTTTTGCGAACAATCACCGGCTTTTCTTTAACCTTTTTTTCCCTGCAAACATCTGCATAAAATCTTTCTGAATATAAACTATATCGCTGCCCAATAACTTTGGTTTTTTGATGAATGCGAGCGTCGCCGCCCCGCCCGTTATGGCGCATAAAACAGCAAATGCAATTATTTCATCCGCAATAAACAGGTGCAATAACCGGTACAAAAAATAAGCCGGCGCCACCCAGTATATACTCAGCATTACGCCATTATAATAGGGCTTATATACCAGCGATCTCCAATCGTTCTGAAAAATCCTTGTGCGCACTATGGCCATCATCATGATATAAGAAATTAAAGTGGAAACAAAGATGCTCCAGCTAATACCGGTTAAGCCTGCAAGCAAATAACCAATATAAATAAACACACAAATGATGATTGAATTCTGCACTTTTCTTATGAGGTTCAGCTTTATGAGGCCATGCACCCGCATTAAGGTGTCGCCAAGGCTGGCTGTTGTGCGTAAAGGCAGGTTGAGAAAAAATACCTGCAGCAGCGGAACGGCATCCATCCATTTTTTCCCAAGCAGAACAAGCACGATCTGCCTGCTGAAAACGATAAGGAAAACGGTGAGCGGAACAAGCGCCGAATTAATCAGGGAAAGTGATTTTGAAAACACCTTGTATGTTCCTTTTGCATTGTCGTTTTTCTTTACCATGGCGGGCATCATAACGCGCTGCACCATATCGTATATAAAACGCTGTGGAATGTTCATGATGCGGAAGCTCCTGTCGAAAACACCCAATACCGATGCCGTTACCAGCTTGCCCACTTCCAGTATAATACCGAAATTAACGATATAGTTATTTACGCGGATAAGCGTGAGCCCGGAACCATAGCCAGCCAGGTCTTTCCAGTGCTTTTTTGTACAGCCTGCCTTTAGCGGCAAGGGATAATACAACAGCAGGGTGAGCAGTTCGGCCCCGAAATAAAATATCTGCGACCAGACAAGCGACATGACGCCATAGCCGCAATATGCGAGCGCAATACCCAAAACGTTTGACAAAAGCAGCATTACGCCATCTGCAATAAATATTTTTTTGAACCTGAAATTTTTTTGCAGCATGGCAAATGAGGGAGCATACATGGCGGCAAACCAGAAAATAATGCTGAATATGCGCAGAGAAGATGTTAGCTGCGGCTCTTTATAAAATGCTGCCGCAAAAGGGGCAATGATGAAGATAGCAATATAAATAATGGCCGCCAGCAGCATGCCTGAAAAAAATGCAGCATTTACATGTTGTTTATCCGTTTCTTTTCGCTGCAGCAAGGCATCGCCCATGCCGCCATCGCCAATCATGTTGCCAAAGTTCATAAAGGAGTTAAGCAGGGCAAACACGCCAAGCTCGGATTTATGCAGCAGCCTTGCCATTACTGCATAATACCCAAACTGCGAAAACACCTTAATGCTTACATTAAGCATTTGCCAGGCGCCGGATTGTATTACCTGCTTTTTTTTAACCATAGGCCAATTGCTGCCTTAAGAACTAATATGCCATAAGCCTGTATAAGCGGGCTTATGGCAATGTATAAGTCAATGTTGTTTATTTATTAGTGCGCAATGCAATGTCATTAACTTAAGAAAACTCAATATTCAATACACAATAATCAATGCTCAGTTGTAAATCTCCGCAAAATAATTAGTAAATATTTAGAAGATGTGCCTGCCTTAAGTTAATGACAT
>NZ_JASGEX010000059.1:0-7002 GCF_047606085.1 Parafilimonas sp. | reverse complement strand
TGATTTTTTGCATGTTTTATGAGTTTTAGGGCGTCGGAAGTCCTCTCCTTTGGAGAACCTGTCCCGGCCATTCGGGAGGATTTAGGTGAGGTCTGTCTGCAAGCTTTAAACATATCGCTTATCCCGAACTCACGTCAATTTAAGCGTTTGCGAAGTGTTTGTTTGGCGGATGGTTTCATGTATTTGCTTATTCAGGTAAATAACGAAAGGGGTTTTAAAAAAAGTATTTGTGCTGGTTTTCATGCATGGATTAGAAAAAAATCTTTGCATTTATTCAAAAATCCTGTTTTTCGGGGATAAAGGGGCTTAATGCTTACTGTTATGTTTGAGTTTTAAATAATTGGCTTATGAAAAAGATATACCTGCTTAAAACTCAACTTTTCCTTTGTAAAAAACTCCTGCTGTTAACGGCGTTATTATTTCCGTTGCTGCTGCATGCACAGCTTGAAAAAGTTACCCTGTCTAATTACATGGCTTGCGGCGGTGCAACCTTAGTGCCCAACCCTTTTTTTGGAAGCGGTTCCGTTCCGCAAGTAACTATTTATTATGAACGGTTAGTGGGCGCCGATACCTGGCAGTTGGAAGGCACGCAGGTGTATAATAATGCAACAAGTTTTGTAAGGTATGATGGGGATGATATAACCCAGGCAACTTTCTTCAGGGTGCGCGCTTACGATGAAGTTACGGGCAAAGAATATATTTCCAACAGCGTAAGTGTTGACCCTGCTAAATGGAATGTTGACCGCGGCACCGCTTTCAGCACCGCTTTTGCTTATTGGGGCTCAACCTGCACCAACGGGTATATTATGGTTAGCAATTACCTCACTACAGCCGGCCGGCCGCCTTTTAGAATTGAATATAAAAAATCAACAGATGCTAATTATAAGGTATGGGGCGAAACTGCCAGTGGCGCATTCATTACAGATATTGATCCCGGCGTGGGTTACAGCATTCGGGTTACGGATGCTTGTGGAAAGGTTTCCAGCCTTGGTGCATCATTGGGCATACTTGCCAGTGCAGCCGTTACACAAACTACAAGCACCTGCACCAGCAACGATGGTGTTATTACCGTAAGCACCAATGGCGACAGCCGTTATTCCGGCGTGGCGCCGTTTACGTTCAGTGTTCATAAATATGGCAGCACCGGGCCGGATACGGCTTATGTAAGCGGCAATGTGTTCAGTAATTTATCTGCCGGAACGTATATCTATGGTGTTCGCGATGCCTGCGGTATTGGTTATACGGGCTCAGTTGTTTTGGGCGCGCAACCGCCTGAAGCAACTGCCACTTATAATATAAATGCATCAGATTCTTGTTATAACGATATTGTAATTCATGTAACCAAAGGCACAGGGCCGTTTAAATATGGAATAAAGCCTTATGGCGGCAGTTATACTTATTCAACAGACAGTGTGTTTAAGGTTACCAATTTTGGCTATTATTATTATACGGTAACCGATGGCTGCGGCAGTACAAGCTATGAACAGAAGGTGTATGTAACCAATAATATCAAGATTATAGATTCTGTGAAATGGATTGGCAATAATTGCCTTAAAGACCTTGTTGTTTATACATCGGGTAAACTGGCGCCTTATACTTTTTATTTGAGGAATTATTATTTCAACAGTTACCAGCCAATTGTACAAACTGCTGATACGTTTCATAATATCCCGGCAGGCTGGTACACATTGGTTGCAGCAGACCGTTGCGGCAGGCAATTGCAAAGCCTGGATATTAAGGATGTAATGCCTTGCCCGCTGCTAACAGATACCGCCACTTTTGAATCAAAGAACAGTAGTGCTGGCTGCGGTAACTTTTCAGGCAAAGAATGGATTGATGTAAATGATGATAACGGCAACCTTATTTACTCCATCAACCCCAACGGCAATACAATGAACAATGTTTGCTGGGGCGTGCATGTGGAATATAACGGGGGGGATTCGTTGCGCACAAGCAATATCAATAATACACCAACCTATTTTCTTGACAGGAATTTTTATATTGAACCGCCGGCAAATATTACGCTTACTGATTCGGTATCTGTCCGTTTATATGTATGGAGTATTGAAGTGAGCAACATGCTTAATTATTTATCATCATTGGGACAGAATTATGATTATACCGATCTTAAAATATTAAAAAAGAAAGGGTCGTCAACATCGCCTGTAAATCTTGTGGTAACGGATGACACCAGTGCTGCCTTAAGCCAGTTTACTGTTATCACACCAAAAATTGCAACATTTGGCACGGGCGCACTTTACCTGGAATTTAAGGTGAAAGACTTTTCAGAGCTTAACCCGTTCATGGGCAGCTTAACCTTCAGCCAGCAAAATACCTATTACGCCGATAATGATGGCGATGGCTTTGGCGATGCATCCAAAAGTATTACAGCCACTTCCCCGCCCCAAGGCTATGTAACCGACAATACCGATTGTGATGATACGAAGTTTTTGTATGCCGATAACGATGGCGACGGTTATGGCGCAGGTTCCCCGGTTGCATGCGGTGTAGCCAATAATACAGATTGCAACGATAATGATGCAGGCGTACATCAATCGCATATTTATTATGCGGATAAGGATGGCGATGGCTTTGGTAATGTTGCAGATTCTGTAAACGATTGTTCATCAACACCGCCCGCCGGTTATGTAACAGATAATACCGATTGTGATGATACGCAATTGTTATATGCTGATAACGATGGCGACGGTTATGGAGCAGGTTCGCCTGTTGCCTGCGGCGTTGCCGATAATACGGATTGCAATGATAATGATGCAGGCGTACATCAATCACAGACCTTTTATGCAGATAAAGATGGCGATGGTTTTGGCAATGCTGCGGATGTTGTAAACGACTGTTCATCTGCGCCGCCTGCAGGTTATGTAAACAACAGTACAGATTGTGATGATAACGACAACACCATTTATCCCGGCGCACCTGAACTGTGCGATGGTAAAGACAATGATTGTGATGGACTGGTTGATGAAGATGGCGGCGTAACATGGTATAAAGATGGCGATGGTGATGGCTTTGGCGATGTAGCTTCAACAAAATTTGCATGCACACAACCGGCCGGTTATGTGGCAGACAGCACCGATTGCGATGATACAAGGTTCTTATATGCTGATAACGATGGCGACGGTTATGGAGCAGGTTCGCCTGTTGCCTGCGGCGTTGCCGAGAATATGGATTGCAATGATAATGATGCTGCCATCAACCCTTCAACCACGTGGTATAAAGATGAAGATGATGATGGCTATAGTGATGGCAATACAAAAACGCAATGTGCACAGCCTGCGGGTTATAAACCGGCAACAGCATTGCTGGCGGTGAGCGGTGATTGTGATGATAATAATGCCGCCGCTCATCCCGATGCTGCAGAAATATGCGGCAACGGTATAGATGATAATTGCAATGGCATAATTGATGAAGGCTGTAGTGTTCCAATAACAGTTTCCATTGCGGATACAGCGGTGACAGAAGGCAACAGCGGCAGGAAAGACATGCTGTTCAGGGTAAGTTTAAGCAGCGCTGCAACGGCAGCATGCAGTATTGACTACAAAGCGCAAACCTATACCGCCATTATTTATTTCGATTTTGTTTCATCGCAAGGCACGCTCAGTTTTGCACCGGGTGAGCAAACAAAGTATATACCGGTAAAAATTGTGGGCGACCGCTATTGGGAACCGAATGAAAAATTGAAACTTGTTTTGTCAAACCCGGTGAATACAACTATTGCAGGGTCATTCACGGCCATTGGAACGATCATAAATGATGATGCATTCCATATCCCGCGCAGGCCATTTAAAACAACGTTCAACAGTGATTCGGGCAATGCAAAATCGCTTACCATCACGCAATTAAAAATACCTACACTGCTGCATCATTACGATAAATGGATGATACAAGGTTTGCCGCAGCACAACAACGTTATCGTAACGGACATAAACGGCAAAGTATTAATGAACCGGAAGGATTATCAAAACAATACAGCCTTTGCCAGCCAAACAAGCGGCATGTATTATTACCGTATAAGCTTTATAAATAAAGAAGGCAAAGAAGAAGTATATAAAGGAAAGCTGTTGCTGATTGATTAAATATGGATAACACCGATGATTAAATAAAAGCCCGGCATTTTTCCGGGCTTTTATTTGTAAATACGGCGGTACATAAAATGTTTTTAACCCTTTTGCTGCAAATGCCTTACTGCAATAAAATCATGGAAAAACAGGATGCAGCAGAATGGCCTTAAATATTTAATTTGTAGCAGGAACAATTATATGCTGAAAGTTATAGTTACACTCTGCCTGTTTGCTGTATTTTCATTCGCCCGGGCGCAGGATACAGGTACAAGGGACAGCCTGCTGCAATCGCTGGCCAAACAAAAACAAGACACCACTGCCTGCAACAGCTTTTATAAACTGGCGCTGTATTACCAGATGAACAACCAGGACTCCTCGCAGTATTATCTTGATAAATTAAAAGCCTTATCACAAAAAATAAATTTCACCAAAGGCTTATATAAATATTATGAACAAAGTGTAGTGCTTGATTTTACAAAAGGCAATTACAACCAGGCAGTAAGCCACAGCGACAGTGCTATATTATTCGCCCGCAAATTAAAAGACAGTACTTTAGTGGCAAGCGCTTATGGCAACCTGGGCATAACGTACAATTATCTTGGCAAATACAACGATGCCATTGATGCCACTTTAAAATCAAAAAACATATTTGAAGCCATTGGCGATTCCACACGGCTTTCGCCTACATATCATAACCTTGCCAACTGCTATGCTTATAATTATCAATACCAGAAGTCGCTTGACAATGCTTTAACCTCCATTAAAATACATGAGCAATACGGCAAGCCAAACAAATTTATCAACAGGGTTTATTCAACTGCGGCACAAGCCTGGCAGGCATTGGGCAGGTACGACAGCGCTGAGAAATATTTTAGCATAGCCATACAAAAATCAAAACCCAACAACGATAAAATTGCCGAAGCCACTATATATGGTTATCAAACACAACTATTCGGCTTGCAGAAAAAGTTTAAGGATATGCTGCAGGCTGCACGTGCATCCTGCAGTATTGCAAGTGAGTTAAAAAGCAGACAAATGCAGGCCGCAGCGTTTAATACACTGGCGCTTGCAAATTTGTATAACGGCAATATAACCGCAGCCGGCACAAGTATTGATTCGGCATTGGCTATCAGCAAAGCAGATTCATTGATGCGGGAGCAGGAAGAGGGTTACGGCATACAGGCGTATGTATATGTGGCAAAAGGCAATTATGCGGAAGCATTTGCAGCACAGCATATTTCAGATTCCATACAACAGGCTGTGCTGAATGATGAAGTGGTACGTTCTTCCGCCGATCTTGAAAAAAAATATGAAACAGAAAAAAAAGAAGTACAGATAAAACTACAGGAACAGCAGTTAAACAAAACGCATATCATTAACGGCATCCTTATTGGCAGCGCGGCCATTTTATTATTGATACTGGCGCTTGTTTACAGGAATTATACAATAAAACAAAAGCTGCAGCAGCAACGCATTACAGAACTGGAAACGGAAAAACAACTGGCCGCAACAGAAGCTGTTTTAAAAGGCGAAGAACAGGAACGAACCAGGCTGGCCAAAGATCTGCACGATGGTTTGGGCGGCATGCTGTCGGGCATAAAATATTCATTAAATACGATGAAAGGCAATTTGATAATGACGCCTGAAAACGCGCAGGCTTTTGAGCGCAGCATTGATATGCTTGACAGCTCTATACAGGAAATGCGCCGCGTAGCGCATAACATGATGCCCGAAGCATTGGTTAAGTTTGGGCTGGATGCGGCGCTGCGTGATTTTTGCAACGAGATAAACCAAAGCGGCGCATTAAGCATCAGTTATCAATCTATCGGGCTTGACAATACACAACTTGACCAGACAATTGCCATTACTGTTTTTCGCATTGTACAGGAGTTGATCAATAACATCCTGAAACATGCAGCAGCAAAAAATGCAATCGTTCAGTTAAGCCGGTCTAATGAACAGTTAGCCATTACAGTTGAAGATGATGGCAAAGGCTTTGACAAAGAAATTTTAAAAAGAACAAAAGGCATTGGCTGGGGCAATATTGAAAACCGTGTTGAATTTTTAAAAGGGAAATTAGATATTGACGCTTCACCAAACAAAGGCACTTCTGTATTAATTGAATTTAAAACATAATGCACAGCAAAATTTTTATAGTAGATGATCATTATATGGTGATTGAAGGCATTCGTTCGCTGCTGCAGCATGAAAGCGATATTGAATGGATAGGACATGCCATGAATGCAGAAAGTTGCCTTGCCTTTCTTACAAAACAATTACCCGATATTATTTTAATGGATATAAACCTGCCCGACAAGAGCGGCATTGATTTATGCAAGGAAGTAACACAACAATATCCATCTGTTTTTGTGATTGGGTTAAGCACTTTTAACCAGCTGAGCTTTATACAAAAGATGATGGAAAACGGCGCATCGGGCTATGTATTAAAAAATGCAACGCGGCAGGAATTATGCGATGCCATCAACACGGTGATGAAAGGGAAGGAATACCTGAGCTTTAATGCTGCACAGGTTTTGCGTAATGAAGACAAAAGCAGGAAGCCCGTTTTAACGCGCCGTGAATTGGAAGTATTGCAACATATAGCCGATGGCCAAACAAATAATGAAATTGCCCAATCGCTTTTTATAAGTATTACAACGGTTGACACGCATCGAAAAAATCTCCTGCTGAAGTTTGCTGCAAAAAATACCGCAGAGCTTGTAAAGCTTTCATTGCAATCAGGTGTTTTATAAAAATTGAGTGCCAGATTAAAGTAATCAGGCTGCGCACCAAGGCAGACGCATTAAAATTTTAAAGGCATAAAAAGAAGCGTAGCTTCGAAAAAATATTGTAAAAACGGGTTTCAACCCGTTTGAAACCATCAAAATGTTGTTGAGAGCCATCGGCTCGTTACATTATG
>NZ_JASGEX010000058.1:0-42178 GCF_047606085.1 Parafilimonas sp. | reverse complement strand
TTTATATTTTTAAAGTAAGCTTTGGAGCGATGGTTTGCATCAAGATAACGGAAATATGCTGGCTCCGGCGGCGCCTCGTATTTATAGTAATATGCAGGTAATAAGATTCCATAAGAGCTGCATGATTTTTTAAACGTGCAACTGAAGATACTATGAAAAACGGCACACAAGTGTTGTGGCGCAAGGCACGATGCCCAACGCATTCATTACCTGTAACCAACAATTAAAACCCCCAGTCAACCACGCGGCGCAGGTATTTCCTGTCCTGTATAACCCAGGTTACTTCATAACGGCCCGCGCCTTCACCGTTTACCATATATATATAGTACTTGCGGTTGTCGGGCGAACGGTAAACATTGCAAAAAGTTTTTTGTTTGCCCTTTGCATCCGTATAATAAAGCTTAGGTTCATAGAGGTCTCCATACGCAGCCGCCGGCACAACAACGGTATCGCTTTCAATAACGGCAACCACAGATGTTATGCTGCGCGTTGGCACTTTATTTTCGGTGCCCCAGAAAGGCCTGTTATCTAATTTAACTGCATATTTATCATCATACCAGGTTACTTTATGTTTGGCGGCATCAAAACCGCCTGCTGTTATTTGCACAATGGCCGTATCGTTTGAAAAAACAAGGGTATCGTTGCTTACGCTTTCCAGCGGAAGCGCATTCAGCCTGTGCTTGGTAAGGCTTTCGCTTATACCGCCGAATGTAAACTGCGCCAGGTCTGCGCGAATGTCTTTCTCCTGCATTTTTAAAAAATTATCCTTCTTCGTTCTGTAATCAGGTATGTCATCCTGTGCAAAGGAATGCAGCACAATGCAGCAAAAGAGTATGGATAAAGCGGTACGCATGGCTTATTGTTGTTCCAGGTTTTTAAGCATATCTGCCGTTATTTTTTCAAGGTCATATTCATGTTTCCAGCCCCAGTCTGAGCGGGCAACTGCATCATCAATGCTTTGCGGCCAGCTATCGGCAATGGCCTGCCTGTAATCAGGCTCGTAAATTATTTCAAATTCAGGTATCTGTTTTTTTATAGAGGCTGCAATTTCAGCAGGCGAGAAGCTTATGCCTGAAATATTGTACGATGTGCGTACCGAAATTTTATCTGCCGGCGCTTCCATCAGTTCCATGGTGGCCCGTATGGCATCGGGCATATACATCATGGGCAGGTAAGTATCTTCTCTTAAAAAGCTGGTATATTTTTTATCTTCTATTGCATCATGATAAATTTCAACCGCATAATCGGTAGTGCCGCCGCCGGGGTCTGATTTATAACTGATCAAACCGGGATAACGCAGGCTTCTCACATCCACGCCAAAACGCTTATTGTAATAATTGCACCAGAATTCACCCGCATACTTGCTGATGCCATAAACCGTTATCGGCTCAATTATAGTTTGCTGGGGGCAATTTTTTTGGGGCGATGTGGGCCCAAAAACGGCTATGCTGCTTGGCCAGTACACTTTTTGCAGGCGCTCTTCGCGGGCAATATCCAATACATTTAACAGGCCCTGCATATTCAGGTTCCAGGCGAGGTTGGGATTTTTTTCACCCGTTGCAGAAAGTATGGCGGCGAGTAAATATATCTGTGTTACATTCTGGCGAATTACCTGCACATGCAGCATTTCTTTGTTCATTACATCCAGCGAAACATAAGGGCCGGTGCCATGCAGCAAAGGGTTTTCTTCACGCAGGTCACTGGCAATAACATTCGCATTACCGTAAATTTTGCGTAAAGCCATCGTTAGCTCCACGCCAATCTGGCCACTGGCGCCTATCACCAAAATCTTTTCTTTTATCACAAAAACCTGTTTATTATTTCGGAAAGCAGCAAACCTAATGAAAGATTAATTCAGATTTTTAAGGTTAATAAATTATTGGCAGATACACGTAAAAACCGCATTACAGGCAGGCCACTGCTCTTATAATGCCATTCATCGGGCGCATTTCAAATTTTCGCTTCATACGCGGCACTGCGGTCGGTGAGACACCGGCCGGTGGCGGGTTCTGCAGGTGGGTGTCACCAACCACCTGCGAAAATTTGAAATACACACCATTCATCTCAAACATTCCCATAGATTCGTGCATACTGTATATTTGAGCGGAATTAATTTGATAATTGATGCGGTTGTTTTGTTTTCTGAAAATTGTGCTTGTCTTCTTTATACTGCTGATTGCATTTACGCCAATAAATGGACAGCAAAACGTTACCACAAAATACCTGGGCATAGAAAACGGGTTATCCAATAATATTGTAACCGCCATTTTTCGCGATTATAACGGCTTTATGTGGTTTGGTACTTATGATGGCCTGAACAAATACGATGGCTATAATTTTAAAGTTTTTCGCAACACTATTGGCGACAGTACTTCCGTTAATTCCAATATCATTAATAAAATTGATGAAGATAAACTGCATAATATATGGATTGGCGGGCAGCGGGATATAAGTATTTATAATGGCGCAACCGCAAAATTTTCAACACCGCTTTATTCATTATACAACGGCGAACAAGTACGCAGCATACAGGATAATGTGATAGAAATAAAAATGCTTGGTAAAAACAATCTTACACTCATCGGCACTGAACATAGCGGGTTGTTTTATTTTAAGACGGTTAATAATGGCAGGCAGGTTGCTCTTTCTGACAAAGGAAAATTAATCGCTGATTATTATGTAAGCGCTATTGAATATGACAGTATAAAAAACATTGCATGGGTATTTATTCAAAACAAAGGCTTGTATACATACAACCTTTTAAACCACCGGTTAGTCCCAAAAAATAATTCCATTCAAAATGCCAATTGTTTAAAGCTTGACAGTGAGGGCAATTTATGGCTTGGTGAAGGCAACGGCCTGCATAGATATGATTATACCAGCAACACTTTCTCCGGCAACTATGTAAGTGAAAAAACATCTGTAACCAATCTTATTGAAGATAAAGATGGTTTATTATGGATCGCTACCGATGGCTCAGGCATTTTATTGCTTAAAAAAGATCAGAAGGCTGCATTGCCGTTAGCTTCTGTTTATAAAAACGGCAGCCAGCTTATTAACAGCAATTCCATATATGCTTTATATGAAGATGATCAGCAGAGAAAATGGATCGGCACTTTGCGTGGCGGTGTTAATATACTGGAGCCGGCAGCGGCGGCTTTTTCAAAAATTGTCTATGGAGAAGGGCAGCCGAATATATCGCCGGTCCAAAATTTTATTCTTTCCTTTTGTGAAGATGATGCAACACATGTTTGGGTGGGCACAGATGGCGCCGGCCTTCGTTACTGGAACCGCACAAATAACCGGTTTGATAATTACACGCACAACGGTAACACTTCATCCATAAGCAACGATTTTATTACCTCTGTTACAAAAGATGCGCAGCATAATATATGGGTGTCAACCTGGTTTGGCGGCATCAATAAATTCAACCGCCGGTCAAAGACATTCACACGTTACCGTTGTTTTAATACCCGCACAAAAACCTACAATAACCATTGCTGGTTTATGTTTGAAGACAGCCGCAAAAAATTATGGACGGCTGCGGTGCGCAACGGGGCGCTGTATTCTTTTAACAACAGGCTTAATAGTTTTGAGGAGTTTGATAACAGTTTATCGGAGATACAATGTATGGCAGAAGATGCCGCCGGCAACCTTTGGTGCGGCAATTATGCTTCCCTTATAAAACTTGATACGCTGCACAAAAAGCACATCTATTATAATATTGGCTATACGGTACGCAGCATTCATGAAGATAAAAACCATAATTTCTGGGTGGGTACGCAGGAGGGGGGCTTATTGCTTTTTAACCGCGCCAATCATTCTTTTAAAAGGTTTACAACGCAGGATGGCTTGCCCAATAACAGCATTCTGCGCATCCTGGAAGACGGGCAGGGAAACCTCTGGCTAAGCACCTTCAACGGGTTATCAAAATTTAACGTTCATAACAACACTTTCATCAATTTTTCTGAGGCGGACGGTTTGCAGAGTAACCAGTTTAGTTTTAACGGGGGGCTGGCTTTAAGCAGCGGCGAGTTTCTCTTTGGCGGTATAAAAGGGTTTAATATTTTTTATCCTGATAGCATTGCCGCGAAAGTTCCTGAACGCCCGCTATTTCTTTCTGCTTTAAAAATAAATAATAACCCTGTTGAGAATAATTTAGAATATGTGCATGAACGCGACTTTGAAAAAATAAAAAAAGTTGTCATTCCGTATAACGAGGCATCGCTGGCCCTTGATTTCCTGGCCCTGGATTATAAAGAAGCGGCTGATCTTAATTATGCCTACCTGTTAAAAGGGTGGGATAAGAACTGGAATTTTGTAAGCCACACCCGCATTGCCAATTATTCACGGCTGCACGAAGGCGATTATGTTTTTGAAGTAAAAGTAAGCGGCCCGGACGGCGTGTGGGGCGCTGCGCAGCCATTGCTGCAGGTTACCATTTTGCCGCCCTGGTACAGAACATGGTGGGCTTATGCTTTGTATATTTTTTGCGGGGTGGCTGTAATGTATGCCTACGCACAATATAAAAACCGGCAGGCCCGGCTTACTTACGAGGTGCAGTTGGCGCACCTGGAAACACAGAAAGAAAAGGAACTGAATGAAAAAAAGATAGATTTTTTTACAGATGTATCACATGAATTTAGAACGCCAATATCACTCATTATCAATCCCATAAAAGATTTATTGAATAAAAATGCTGAATTTAAAGAGCGCAGCGACCTCAAAGTTATTTACCGCAACGCGCAACGGTTGCTGCGGTTGGTAGACCAGCTTTTACTATTTAAAAAGGCAGAATCTGAATCAGACAAACTAAATCTTGTAAAACTGGATTTTTGCCGGCTTTGCCAGGATGTTTTTCTCTGCTTCACCGAACAGGCTAAATCAAAAAATATCAGGTATGAATTGCATGGCGCATCAAAACGCATCATGCTGGAGGTGGACAGAGAGAAAATGGAGATTGCCCTTTTCAACATACTGTCCAATGCTTTTAAATATACACCGGAAGGCGGGGAGATAGGATTTACGGTGGAAGAAACGGCGAAACAGGTTAAGGTTACCATTTCAGATTCCGGCGCCGGCATCCCGGACACAGAAGGCGATAAGCTGTTTGAGCGTTTTTACCAGCTAAAAAGAGCCGACAATAAAAGCGGTTTTGGCATTGGATTATACCTCGTTAAGCATTTTGTTGAGGCGCACAGCGGAGAAGTAACCTACAAAAGTGCACAAGGCACGGGCACTGCTTTCTTTATTACATTAAATAAGCCGGCTGTGGATGCAGCAGCCGTTTCTGTGGAAGACAGCAATGATGGCATTGCTATCCTGAACAAGGCATTACCTGAATTGAATGGGGCTGGTCAGCCGTTCCAAAAACTGTCTGAGTTATTGGGTGAATTATCAGAAAGCAATGAAGCGGAGAATGGGGAAGAAACGCCTGCCGTCTTTCCCGGCGGCATTGCCCATGAAAAACAAAGCCTGCTGGTGATTGATGATGACAGTGAGCTAAGGCATTACCTTAAAAATGTTTTTACAGAAACTTATACCGTTTATGAAGCGGCTTCGGCAGAAGAAGGCATTAAAATAGCGCATAAGCAACTGCCGGATCTGATCATCAGCGATATAATGATGAAAGGGCTTAGCGGCATTGACCTTTGTAAAACATTGAAGGAGGATGAAACCGTAAGCCATATACCTATTATATTATTAACCGCATCTTCGGACGAACTGCAGCTTGAGGGCATGCAAAGCGGCGCAGATGATTATATTAAAAAACCTTTTGACAACGACATTCTCCAGGCCCGCGTGCAGTCTATTTTAAAGCGCCGCAATGTTTTGCAGCACTATTTCTATAACGAGATTACGTTAGGAACAAACAGGTATAAAGTTTCGCCGGAGTACAAGGCGTTTTTAGAGAATTGTATGCGCATTGTGGAAGAACATTTGGAGGATGAACAGTTCAGCATAAAAACCCTGGCTGCCGAAATTGGCATGAGCCATTCTAACCTGTATAAAAAAATCAAAACTGTTTCCGGCCAAACGGTTTTGGGCTTTATACGGTATGTGCGCCTGAAGAAGGCAGCCGAGCTTTTCATCAATACGGAAAACAATGTAAACGAAACAGCCAATGCCGTTGGCTTTTATGATGTGAAATATTTTCGCCGGCAATTCTCCGGCCTGTTTGGCCTGAACCCTTCGGCCTATATAAAAAAGTACCGCAAGCCTTTTCATAATAATCAAAACCTGGAAGAAGGGTTCAAGAAGTAAGATTTGAATACTAAAAACGGAATACCATAGCCTCTGTTTTATAAATCATTCAATACCAGTACAATACTATTTTATTTTACGGTTTTATCCCTTTTTTGTTTACCAGTATTTTTCTTTAAAAAACCGAAAATGACCCCTTTTTTTGGCTGATTTGGCAACCATTGAAGCTATCCTGAACTGATACTTTTGCCTTGTTAATTGTTATTTTAACGTTTAAAATTGGTTGCCGGTGAAATAAAACTTCCAGAACGCTTTTGCTTCCATTCTCTTCTATTTTTTCAATTTAAAAAACAACTGTTAAATGAAATTCTTGCCAGTTAAAAGGCCGGGCAGTTTTGCCGCTGATGCAGGCCGAAAACTAAAACTAAAAATGCTGATTTTCTTTTTCAGCCTTTTCGCATCTTATTCTTTAAATGCCCAAACTGTTACAGTAACCGGAAAAGTAACCCTGGGCGATAGCACGTTGGAAAATGTTTCCGTACAGGTAAAAAACAGCGCTGTTGGAACGGTAACCGATGCAGAAGGCAATTACCGGATAAATGTGCCGGCAAACGGGGTATTGGTATTTAGTTATATTGGTTACCCGAGCCAGGAGCTTAACGTTAATGGCCAGTCTGTAATTAATGTTTCGTTTACTGCCGGTGCTACCCAGATAAACGATGTGATCGTGGTGGGTTACAGTTCCCAAAAGAAAGCGACGGTTACCGGTTCAATTTCCGTGGTGAAAGGCGCTGATATAGTAAAAAGCCCGCAGCCAAACCTGTCTAACTCGCTGGCTGGCCGTGCGTCAGGCATCATCTTAAATAACCGCAGCGGTGAGCCGGGTTATGACGGTTCCAGCATCTATATACGTGGCTTGGCCACTACCGGCAGCAACGATGTATTGGTGGTTGTGGATGGGGTGCCCGGCCAAATAGGCGGCCTTGAAAGGTTAAACCCCGCCGATGTGGAAAGCATTTCTATTTTGAAAGATGCTTCCGCTGCTATTTATGGAAGCCGCGCCGCAAACGGTGTTATATTAATCACCACCAAACGCGGCACAACGGGCAAGCCAAACATTAATGCCAGTTTTAACCAGGGCTTTTCTTCGCCCACACGTTTGCCAAAAATGGCAGATGCCGCCACGTATGCAGAAATAGTTAACGAAATAGATTATTACAATAGCCCGGATGGCGGCTTAAACCAGGCGTATTCTGATGACGAAATTACCAAGTTCCGTGATGGGAGCGACCCGCTTAACTATCCTAATACAGACTGGGCCAAGGCAACTTTAAAAAATACAGCTTTGCAAAACCAGGCCAATGTATCAGTAAGCGGCGGTTCTGAAAATGTAAAATATTTCGTGTCGCTGGGCTCTTTATACCAGGATGGATTGTATAAAAATGGCGTTACCAAATATAACCAGTACAGCTTTCGCTCAAACATAGATGCAAATGTTACCCAAAGGCTTAAAGTAAGTTTATACCTCTCCGGCCGTGAAGAAGGCAGGATTTATCCTGTGGCCAGCGCTGCAGATATTTTCCGGTCTATTTACAGGGCGTATCCCACGGTAAATGCTGTTTTTCCAAACGGGTTGCCATCGTATGGAATTGAAGGCTCAAACCCGGTAATGATGGTAACAGATGCCGGCGGAACCACTAAAAACCCCATACAGGTTTTTAATGGCATACTGAAAGGCTCTTATCTCATACCAGGCATAGATGGCCTTTCGCTGGATGGTTTTGTGGCAATTGACAGGTCATGGAATTTTTCCAAATCATTCTCCATTCCTTATAAGCTGTACACCTACGATGCATCTGACGAAACTTACAGCTCGGTGGTTGTGGGCGGTTCCAATGAGCTTGCCACCTTGACCGAAAGTTCGTATAACCAGGTACAGCTTACTGCGAATGCCAAACTCAACTATCGCCATAACTTTGGAAAACACGCCATAGATGCTTTTGCCGGTATGGAGCAAAGCGAAATAAGGAGTGAAACATTTGGCGCTTACCGGAAGAATTTTCCTACTACGGAAACACCTGAGCTTTCCCAGGGCGGCACGGCTTCAGATGATGAGACCAACTATGGCAGCAGCTATCATTTTACACGGCGCAGCTATATTGGAAAAGCCAGTTACAATTATGCAGAAAAATATTTGCTGGACGTGCAGATGCGCATTGACGGCTCTTCTACTTTTCCCGAAGGCAGCCGGTTTGGTTATTTTCCTTCTGTATCAGGCGGATGGGTTATTTCCAAAGAAAATTTCTTCAATGTTCCGGCTATCAGCAATTTAAAGCTTCGGGCCTCTTATGGTTTGCTGGGCAACGATAATGTTGACCTTTTCCAATATCTCAATACCTACGCTTTAACCAGCCAGTTGGTATTAGACGGGGAAATAGTGCCGGGCATTGACCTTACCAAACTTGCCAATCCGCAAATTCACTGGGAAACAGCCAAAAAGCTCGACATAGCTGTAGAGGCAACCTTCCTCAAAAACTTCAACCTGGAATTTATTTATTTCCAGCAGAGAAGGTCTGATATTCTTGCTACCAGAAATGCATCCATACCGAATGTGTCAGGTATAGTTAACCCCTATGGCGGAAGCCTTGTGCCCGATGAAAATATAGGAAAAGTGAACAGCAACGGTATAGAAGCCACGCTGGGTTATTTTAAACCATCGAAAGATTTTTCATGGGGCGTTAGCGGCAACTTTACGTTTGCAAAAAACAAGATTGTTTTCATAGATGAAGCTTCGGGCACGCTTTCTTACCAAAGCGAAACGGGCCACCCGCTTAATACCTACCTGCTTTATAAGTCAGTCGGCATTTTCCGTTCAGATGACGACATCGCCAAATACCCGCATCTGAGCACAGCGCAGGCCGGTGATCTTATTTATGACGATTACAATAGCGATGGTGAAATTACGGCAGATGATGAAGTGCGGAGCAAGTATGGCAATATTCCCCAAATCACGTATGGCCTTACTTTAAATGCTTCTTACAAAAATAAAATTGACATGGCCATGGTGTTTGCAGGCCAGGCAGAGGTAAGCCAGTATGTATTGCCCGAAAGTGGTACCGTGGGTAATTTTTACAGCAGTTGGGCCGATAACAGGTGGAGCCCCACCAATACAAATGGTTCATACCCGCGTGTGGATACCAGGGCATCATCTTCTGTAAACGGCGGCTTATATCCAAACACTTTCTGGCTGAACGATGCTTCCTTCCTGCGTTTAAAAAGCGTAGAGCTTGGTTATTCCTTCTCCGGCAACTGGATGGAAAGGCTGAAACTTCAAAGGGCAAGATTGTATGTAAATGCATTCAACCTGTTCACCATAACCAAGGTGAAAGACTACGATCCGGAGGGCAGCAGCACCAGTGGCCAGTTCTATCCGCAGCAACGCATCATTAACGTGGGGGCGACTGTAAGTTTTTAAACGTAAAACCAGAAAAAATGAAAAAAAATATTTTAATAAATTCCATATTGTTTACTGCTGTAGTATTGGCTGCATCCTGCAAAAAAGATTTTCTGAATGTAAATGCCACCAACCTCATTTCTGAAGAAGCCATATTTGCAGATTCCTCTTTGTTTGAAGATTATGTGGTAGCCCGTTACATAGGTGTAAAGCTGCAGGATAAAGAAGGCGAGGGCACGAACCCGGGCTTTGGCCGGGGCTTCGAATATGCGCTTTGGAGCTCTATTACCGATGAATCCATTTATACCAATGATGACAACACCTGGGTGATACAGGAAGGCCTCCTGACGCCTGCAACCCTGGGCATTGCCGGTACAATATGGGGCAGGAGCTACCGCAGCATCCGCGAATGCAATTATGCGTTGAACAATATTGACCAGGTAACCATGAGCGATGAGCACCGGGCCTATTTGAAAGCTGAATTGCGTTTTATAAGGGCTTACCGCTATCACGATCTCATCCGCAATTACGGCGGCGTGGTTTTAATGGGCGATAAAGTGTATAATCTTGATGACGATTTGCAGGACGCCGCTTTATTCACGCGCAGCACTTTGCAGGAAAGTATGGATTATGTGCTGGCTGAACTGGACACGGCTGCTGCAGGCCTGCCGCTTGATAACGGTGATAGCTGGGCTGTAGGCCGGGCAACAAAAGGTGCTGCGCTCGCACTTAAATCAAGACTCGCTTTATATGCAGCAAGCCCTTTGTATAGCGTGGGCGCCTGGGCTGATGCCGTTACGGCGGCACAAGCTGTTATTGACCTGAATAAATACAGCCTGTATAGCGGTGATTATGGCGATCTTTTCCTCGATGCGGATAACAGCGAAGCCATCTTTGCCAGATATTATACTACCAACGCCAATCATGTGTGCCTCGAAATAGCCAATGGCCCGAATGGTTATGGCGGCTGGGGCGGCAATACGCCCTTGCAAAACCTGGTGGATGATTATGAAATGGACAATGGCAAGCCGATTACCGATGCAACCTCCGGTTATGATGCCGGCAATCCTTATGAAAACAGGGATCCACGTTTTTACGCCACCATTTTATATAACGGCGCGGCTTATCGCGATGATACCGTTTGGACCTATACGCCGGGCGGAAAAGACAGTAAGGATGGCAACGATAACTGGAACACTTCATTAACCGGTTATTACCTCAAAAAGTTCATGAACGATGATTACCCGCTTACCAATCCCTGGGGCAGTGCAGGCTTTCAGCCCTGGTATTATCTGCGCTATGCAGAAGTGCTGCTGAATTTTGCAGAAGCTGCCAACGAGGCTTACGGCCCCGATGTAGTTCCTTCAGGCTCCACGCTTTCTGCCCGCACTGCCATTAATTTAATCCGGGAAAGAGCCGGTATGCCAGACCTGGATGCTGGTATGTCGCAATCGGCAATGCGTGATGCGGTAATATATGAAAGAAGGGTAGAGCTTGCATTCGAGGAGCATCGTTATTATGATGTAAGAAGATGGGAAATTGCCGAAACCACCGAGAATGTTCCTGCCTATGGCATGACCATAACATTGAACGATGACGGCTCCTATACTTATACGGAAAAAACAGCGCTGAGCCGTGCATTTGAAACACAGCACTACTGGTTGCCCATACCCCGCACAGAAATACTGGCAAGCGATAACCAGTTAGAGCAAAACGCGGGGTATTGATAAAGGGTCAATGTAGAAGCAAGCGAAAATTGTATATATAATCATTATTGGCTGATGGCCTGGGCTAAAACCCATTGTGCAAGGGTTTCAGATATATAAACCCAGGCTTAACTATGGGTTAGTAAAAAGCAAGCCCAATGCTATACCGGTTTTCATTAAGCCGGCCTTAAGGCCGGCTTAAATAGAACGCGCATTAACCGGCTTTAACCAGTTAAGCGTACAATAATGACAGGCAATACAATGCAAATAAATAATGTAATAAACCTTCAGTAATTACCTGTAACTAATGAAAAAACTTTTTAGCTGTATCTTTTTTATAACTGTAATAACAGCCTGTTCCAAGAACGTAAATGATAGTAGTGGGGATGATGATATTGATACGCCGGAAACCATGGCTGCTTCAGATACAGTTACCTCATCAACGGTAAATTTTAAAGGTGTTAACTGGGCCGACCTGGAGGATAATTTTGCCGATGGATGGCTGATGCTTTCCGGCCTTTCCGTGTCGGATGATGAAGCAACCGTAACATCAAAAGCCGAAACCATTTTATCGGCTTTTAAATCAAATGATGCAAATACAGTTCGCCTGCCGGTTAACCCGTCAACTGTTTTGCAGGACTGGTGGCCCAAACATGCAGCCGTTATAAGCCAGGCAGCATCTATGGGCATGAAAGTTATACTTGCTTATTGGGAAGGCGCTTCTTCAAAAGACGGACTGGTAGATAATGAAACAGCTTTCTGGCTGATGTGGGACAGGGTGGTGGCCAAATATTCAGGCAATCAGAATGTTTATTTTGAAGTCATGAACGAACCATATAGTTACAGCCTTGCTAACCTGGAAAGTTTATATACAACGTGGCTTGAAAAATATCCTGGTGTTCCCAAACACAGGATACTGCTTGACGGTGCAGGCTATGCTACTGATGTAAACAGCATTGGCGCCGACAGCCGCTTTGACAGTTGCCTTTTATCTTTTCATTTTTATACATGGTTCAATGGCGATTACGAAACCACAGCCGACTGGGAGCTGCCGGTTAAAAGCCTGGCTTACCCCAACCGTACAGTTATGACGGAATTTGGCACCACCATGACCAGTGGTAATGCTTTTACATCAGCGCCGGGCAATAATAATGAAGTTACTTACCTGCAGGGCATAACAAGCCAGTTGCACGATTTGGGCGTAGGCAGCGTATATTGGCCCGGCCTTCGCACGGATGATACATACAGCATGTTTGCTTACGATGGAAGCACGCTGACTGCAAATAATGAATCAGGCCTTGAACGTTTGCAATATGGCTGGGGCAGCGGCACTGCAAATGCTTTTTATGCAGATTTTGCAGCCGGCGCTTTTTATAAAGTGATAAACAGGAACAGCAGCAAAGCTTTGGATGTAAACAGCAGTTCAACAGCTAATGGCGGCAATATTATACAATGGGATTATTCGGGCGGCGATAACCAGCAATGGTCATTCAATACATTAAGCGATGGTTTTTTCTCCATCATTAATAAAAACAGCTCGAAGGCGCTTGATGTAAATGACGCTTCTGCCGATGCAGGCGCAAGTATTGTACAATGGGATTATTCAGGCGGCGCCAGCCAGCAATGGCAGATAACCGATATAGGTTTTGGCTACTACAAAATCATCAATAAAAACAGCGGCCAGGCATTGGATGTAAATGGCGGTTCCACCAGTAATGGCGGCGATATTATTCAATGGTATTGGAACAATGGCTTTAACCAGCAATGGCTGATAACAACACCTTAAATTTAAAAAATGTGTACATGTTTTTAAAATTTAAACAGTCAGCAACCATATCAGCACAGTTATTATTTCTTTCCTTTTTCCTGTTGTTATTTCAATTGGCAACAGCGCAGCAGCAGGATAAAATTATTATCAATATTAATGTTGACAGCATTTATCAAACCATCCGAAATTTCGGTGCGTCTGATGCGTGGAGCGGGCAGTTTGCAGGTAATTGGCCTGATGCAAAAAAGAATGCTATTGCAGATTGGCTTTTCAGTACCGATACTTTGGCAAACGGAAATCCAAAAGGCATTGGTTTGAGCCTATGGCGTTATAATTTGGGTGCAGGCAGCGCGGAGCAGGAAGATAACAGCGGTATAAAGGATGAATGGCGCCGTGCCGCATTAACAACCGGCAACAGCGAAAAAGTACAGGCACAAAACTGGTTTTTAAAAGCAGCGAAACAACGCGGTGTTACACAATTCCTTGGCTTCTTCAACAGCCCGCCGGTAGCGCTTACAAAAAACAATAAAGCTTTTGCCCATAAAGGCATTTGCAATATTGATAGTACAAACTATGCTGCATTTGCTAACTATGCAATGAAAGCAATGCAACAAATAAAAGATGAAACCGGCATCAGCTTTAATTATATCAGCCCTGTAAATGAGCCGCAGTGGGATTGGAGCGATAGCGGGCAGGAGGGAAGCCCTTATACCAATAAAGAAATTGCCGGTATTGTAAAGGCTTTTAATAAAGCTTTTCAGCAGGATAAAACAGATGCAAAGCTGTTGATAACAGAATCAGGCAGCCTTACATACCTGCTTCCTGCCGGCGATAAAAGAGACAAAGATGAACAGGTGAACGATTTCTTTAATGCCGCATCACCTTTATACGTTGGCAACCTGTCAAACATAACATACGCAATTGCTGCGCACAGTTATTTTACCACATCTCCTTTTAATAAAGCCATTAAGTTAAGAGCAGCCGTAAACAATTTCGTTTCTAAAATAAAAGACCTTGAATACTGGCAATCGGAATATTGCATTCTTGGCGATAATGCCGGCGAAATAAATGGCGATAAGCGGGATACAGGTATGAGCTCGGCCTTATATCTTGCAAGGGTTATTTATACCGATCTTGTTTATGGCAATGCCTCTGCCTGGCAATGGTGGCTGGCCATATCGCCATACAACTATAAAGATGGATTGATCTATATTGATAAGAATGAAAAAGATGGCAATTATCACGATAGTAAAATGCTTTGGGCAATGGGCAATTACAGCCGTTTCATCCGCCCGGGCATGAAGCGCATAAAGATGGATATGAGCATGGACAGTTTATATGCTTCGAGTTTTGCAGATGCTGCCAAACACAGGCTGGTATTGGTTTTTGTGAATACAGCAGCAAGTAAGAAAGCTGTTGGGTTTAGCAGCAAAACTATTCCGTCAAACAAAAAAATTATTACTTATACAACCAGCGCAACGCAAAGCCTGGAAAAGAAAATTATTGCAGCGAAGGACCTGGCCATACCTGCAAAAAGCGTAATAACGGTTGTATATGAACCGTAATCCCGGATGGCTTTAACCCCTTTGGAAAAGTGCAGAACAGCATTAAATAACAATAACCGATATACTGATGAAGAAATTATTATTGCCCGTATTACTATTACTGCTTCAATGCACGCTGTTTGCACAAAAAACAGCCCATACGTTTACATTAAGCGATACCGCTTTTTTACTGGATGGAAAGCCATTTCAGATTATTGCCGGCGAAATTCATTATCCGCGTGTGCCGCGGGAAGCCTGGCGGCAGCGCATGCAAATGGCAAAGGCGATGGGCATCAATACCATTGGCACGTATGTGTTCTGGAACGTGAATGAACCGGAAAAAGATGTGTTTGATTTTACCGGCAATGCCGACATAGCAGCTTTTGTAAAAACGGCGCAGGAAGAAGGCTTGTGGGTGGTACTGCGGCCATCGCCTTATGTATGCGCCGAATGGGAATTTGGCGGTTATCCGTACTGGCTGCAGAACGAAGGTATGCAGGTGCGCAGCAAAGACCCTGCATACCTTGCCGAATACAAAAAATATATTGATGAGCTGGGCAAACAACTGGCCCCTTATCTCATCGTAAACGGCGGTAATATTTTAATGGTGCAGGTGGAGAATGAATACGGCTCTTACGGCAGCGATAAAGCATACCTTGAAATAAATAAAAAGATGTTCATTGATGCCGGCTTTAAAGGTTTGCTATACACCTGCGATCCCCCGAATGACATGGCAAAAGGCAGGCTGCCCGGCCTGCTGGCGGCTGTGAATGCCGTAAATAAACCCGATGTATTGAAAAGCTGGATAAAACAAAACAACGATGGCAAAGGGCCGTTCTTCGTGGCAGAATGGTACCCGGCCTGGTTCGACTGGTGGGGCGAGGCGCATCATACGGTTCCGGCTGCACGGTATGCTGCAGAGCTGGATGAATTGCTGGGCGCCGGTTTTTCCATGAGCATGTACATGTTTCATGGCGGCACCACAAGAGGGTTTATGAATGGCGCAAACTGCTACGACAGCTCTTACTACCAGCCCCAGATCAGCAGCTACGATTATGATGCGCCACTGGATGAAGCGGGCAATGCAACAGATAAGTTCATGCAGTTTCGCGCCGTAATTCAAAAGCATGTAAATTATACGTTGCCTGATGTGCCTGCTGCCAAAAAATCAATCGCCATTCCTGCAATAAAATTTACTTCATCAGCAGATGTTTTTTCTATATTGCCCAAACCTGTTACGGCGCAGCAACCGCTTTCGTTTGAAAAACTAAACCAGGCTTATGGCTATGTTGTATATCGCACCAAAATAAAAAATGCAGCCTCCGGAATGCTTGCTGTGAAAGAATTGCGTGATTACGGCGTTGTGTTTGTGAACGGTAAAAAACAAGGAGTGCTGAACAGGATGCTGAAACAGGATAGCCTGCAGATTGAATTATCGCAGGGCGAAAATACTATTGATATACTGGTTGAAAATATGGGCAGAATAAACTTCGGCCCCAATCTTTTAAAGAATAATAAAGGCATTACTGAAAAGGTAACATTGAATGGAAAAGAGCTGCGTGGCTGGCAGATGTATTCATTACCAATGAAAGATATAAGCAGCATCAAATACAACAACAAACCGTTAACCGGTGCACCGGTTTTAAAGAAAGCATCGTTTACGCTGGCTGAAGTTGGCGACACCTATCTTGATATGCGCAAATTTGGTAAAGGCTGCGTTTGGGTAAATGGTCATAACCTGGGCCGCTACTGGCAGGCGGGCCCGCAGCAAACTATGTATGTGCCTGCCGAATGGCTGAAAAAAGGCAGCAATGAAATTATAGTGTTTGAAATGATAAAGCCCAATGTGAATGAAATTTCGGCTTTGGACCAGCCCATATTAAACGATCTTGATGAAACCTATAACAAACAGTTGCTTTCAAAATAATCTGCGCTGTATTTTTAAAACATGAAGAAGAACATATTTATCATCATCGTTTTTATTGGCTGCATGAAAATGCAGGCGGCTGCACAGGCAAACAACAATAAACTTACTGCGTACCTCTTTGCTTATTTTACAGGCAACGATAAAAGTGAAGAAGCCATTCACTTTGCCATTAGCAAAGATGGCTATCATTATTATGCTTTGAATGATGACAGGCCGGTAATCACTTCAGATACCATCAGCGAAACGGGCGGTGTTCGAGACCCGCATATTTTACGCGGCGCAGACGGCAAAACTTTCTACATGGTGGCTACCGACATGGTTTCGGCCAACGGCTGGAACTCAAACAGGGCAATGGTTTTATTGAAGTCTGGCGATTTAATTCACTGGTCGCATGCAGTTATTAATATTCAAAAAACATATCCCAACCAGGAAAAACTGGAGCGCGTTTGGGCTCCTCAAACCATTTATGATGCTGCCGCAAAAAAATATATGGTTTACTGGGCCATGAAGTATGAAGATGGCAGCGATAAAATTTATTATGCATACACCAATAAAGATTTTACGGCATTGGAAGGAGCGCCAAAGCAATTGTTTTTCAGCCCGGGCAATAAATCATGCATTGATGCAGACATTGCAGAAAGAGATGGCGTTTATCATCTGTTCTTTAAAACCGAAGGCCACGGCAATGGCATTAAACAGGCTGTTTCCAAAAACCTTACGCATGGCTATGTTATGCAGGATGCTTACCTGCAGCAAACAACAAAACCTGTTGAAGGCTCAGGCACTTTTAAACTGAACGATGGCAGCGGTTACATACTCATGTATGATATGTACACGAGTGGCAGGTATCAATTCACTTTCAGCAAAGACCTTGAACATTTTAAAGCGATAGATAATGAAATATCCATGAATTTTCATCCGCGCCATGGAACGGTAATGCCCATTACCAATGCAGAAGCAGAAAGGCTTTTGGGGAAATGGTTTAATACAGATGCGCTTGCCGGCACTGCATCCAGTCCATCCATAAAAAAAATAAATGTTGAACTTGATACAGCCAATGCTGTATTAAGCCTGCCGGTACAGCCGGGCACTGATCTTAAAGAATTCGATCCTCAGTTTTTGCAGTTGCCGGGCATAAACATTACACCAAAAGGCGCTGTTGATTTTACCAAAGGCGCCGTTACCTACACGTTGCAAATTGCCGGCACTTCAGCCCGCCATTATAAAGTAAACGCTGTTGTAAATGGTAACGCTTTGTTCAATGGATTGTATGCCGATCCTGAAGTATTGTACGCGCACAAAACCAATAAATATTATATTTATCCAACGAGCGATGGCTTTACCGGCTGGTCGGGCACTTACTTTAAAACATTCTCATCGCCCGATCTCGTTAACTGGAAAGATGAAGGTGTAATACTTGATCTGGGCAAAGATGTTTCGTGGGCCAACCGCAATGCATGGGCGCCCACCATTATTGAAAAAAAGATTAACGGGCAATACAAATATTTCTACTATTTCTGTGCTGCGCAAAAGATTGGTGCTGCAGCGGCGGATGATCCGGCAGGCCCTTTTACTGATGCCGGAAAGCCTTTAATAACAAGCCGCCCTGCCGGTGTAAAAGGCGGGCAGGAAATAGACCCTGATGTATTTGAAGACCCTGTTACGGGCAAAGACTATTTGTATTGGGGCAATGGTTATATGGCAGTTGCAGCGTTGAATAAAGACATGATTTCCATTGATACAAACTCCATTACAATAATCACACCTGATAATACTTTCCGGGAAGGCACGGAAGTGCTTTACCGAAAAGGCAAATATTATTTTATGTGGAGTGAAGATGATACACGCAGCCCCAATTACCGTGTGCGTTATGGCTACAGCGATTCGCCAACAGGAAAAATCATCGTTCCGCAAAACAATATTGTTATTGAAAAAGATACAACACAGGGCATTTACGGCACCGGTCATAATTGCGTGCTGAATATCCCGGGCACGGATGAATGGTATATTATTTATCACCGTTTCAACAGGCCGAAAGGCATAAGCATGGGCGATGCGGCCGGGTTTAACCGCGAAGTATGTATTGATAAACTGGTGTTTAATGAAGACGGCAGCATACAACAGGTAAAACCAACATTAACCGGCATTACAGAACCGGTGGCGCCAAAGTTGAAAAACGAATAATTGCCGGGTAATACGAGATTAAATGATTATCTGCTTAAAGCTCCAATAACGGGCATCTTTCAAATTTTCGCTCCTTGCATAATTTTTTGTTCCGGCAGCAGGAACAAATGATTATTGAATAACACGAATGAAGCTTATCTGTAAAGATTATATATTTAAGCTGCAAAACATATTTGCAGGTTTAAGCTGGTTAATATGGAGATAAGCATTGCTAAAGCCAACGTTCAGGAATTGCAGCCTTTGCGTGATTTGTTTCTTCATGAAAACAAGATTGAGTTTGTATATAACAAATGCCATTTGTACGGATGGGCAGATACGTATGCATTTACCATTGATAATGTAATAACCGGGTATGGGGCTGTATGGGGCAAAGACAAGCGGGAAGACAGGGATACGATTTTTGAGTTTTATATGATTGAAGCTTTCAGAAAATATGCTAACCTGGTTTTTAAAAAGTTTAAAGAGGCCTGTGGCGCCACATTTATTGAGTGCCAGAGTAATGATGTATTGTTGTTTTCGCTGCTTTGTGAACATGCACAGAATATACATGCCGGGGCTATTTTGTTTGAAGATAGTTTTCAAACAAATTTTTATCATCCTCAATTGCTGTTTGAAAAAAATAAAACACCCGGAAGCCACCCTGATGACCGTTCTTATATTCTGAAACTGCACGGCGAGACAGTGGCTGCCGGCGGATTAATGCTTAATTATAACAAGCCTTATGCAGACATATATTATGAGGTAAAAGAAAACCATCGTCGTAAAGGCTACGGCAGTTTTATGCTGCAGTTATTAAAACAGGAAGCCTATGCCATACAGCGGGTGCCTGCCGCACGCTGCCACATAAAAAACAATATATCAAAAGCAGCCTTGTTAAAAGCAGGCTTTAAAACCTGTGGGTTTATGCTTACCGGAGAGATAAAAAAAGAAGCGTAAGTTTTTCTGCAAATAAAACCTCTTTGCTTTACGGGGGCACGGCGTTTGTATAACTAAGCCAATGCATTTATCTTTCTTTGTATAAGTTGTTTGTCTGCTGATGTTTTTGCCAATTCCAATGCTTTTAAAAAATGCAAAAGGGCTTTTTGCTTATCCCTGCCTTTATATAACTCCCCTAATAAGGTATGATACAAATGGCTGTATGCAAGCTGCAGCTTACCGGCTTCTTCAATAGCTTCATCTATGCTGTTAGCCTTTGATAAAGCATAGGTTCTGTTCAGCGCAATAATGGGTGAATATTCCAGCATGAGCAACTGGTTGTAGAGCTGTAAAATATTTTCCCATTTTTCTCTGGTATCTTCTTTATGCGTGTGCCAGTAAGCAATGCCCGCTTCCAGGTGATACCTCGATAGCTGGTTTCCCTGCGATGATTGTTGTAAAAAATAGTTGCCTTGCTGTATCAGTTCCTTGTCCCACAGCGTTTCATCCTGCTCATCGTATAAAACCAGCCCGCCGTTTTCATCAAGCCTTGCATCAAACAGGGAAGCATGAAAGCTCATTAAAGCAAATAAAGCGTTCACCTGCGGCAGGTTAGTGTGCGGGTTTTCTATCAGCAGAAAACTGAGCCGCATTGCTTCATAACATAACTCTTTATGCAGCACGTTTTTGTTTTGCGAAGTATAATAACCTTCGTTATACAGCAGGTATAACGTTCTTAATACGGCATCCAGCCGGTTATTGATTTCATCAGGAGGCGGCAATTCAAGGGAGATGTTTTCTTCACGCAGTTTTTCTTTTGCGCGCACCAGCCTTTTATGGATCGTTACCTTATTGGTTAAAAACGCAGAAGCAATTTCATCAATGCCAAAGCCGCAGAGGATGCGCAAAGCCAATGCTATCTGCGCTTCTGCAGCAATGGAAGGATGGCAAACGGCAAACATCATTTTCAACTGGCTGTCGTGTATGTTTTCATCGCTCAAATCAATCTCCGCTTCTTCGCTTTGTGCAGCATTGTACTTTATCTGGGGCAATATTTTATCCCGCAATATGGTATCATGCTTCAGGTAGTTTTTTGTTTTGTTTTTTGCCACTGCAGTAAGCCATACAGCAGGATTGTCGGGCAGGCCTTTAATGCCCCATGTTTCCGAAGCCTGGAGAAAAGTGTCGCTGGCAATGTCTTCTGCGGTGGCAACAGGCGGGTGTCCACCATAGCCGTCAACTTAAGCCCGGAGGGCTTGAATTTGAATAGCCGTGAGTGAAACGCACGGTAAAAATGTCGAAGTTTTTGTTGAACCCGCGGCGGCGGGTTCAATATCAAAACCGTTTCATTTGTCCATCGGTGCAACCGATGGCTATTCAAATTAGACCCCATTCGGGGTATTTTATAGCTCATATTTCTTAAGTTGACGGCTATGTTGGAGACACATACCGGTAGGGCTTTACAGGCGGAATGCCCTCACCCGCCTGCAAAAAATATTATTCACCTTACCTTCATTGTTTTTCATAACCGCATTGTAAAAAATGGATAGTTATTTTAATGTGCTTGCGCAATTTTCCGAACTGTTGCCTGAAACCGAACTTGCCGTTGCCAAAGTGCTTACAAAGCTTGAACTGCCAAAAGGATATGTATTGGTGCGGCAAAATACGGTTTGCCATTACCTGTATTTTATTGAAGCAGGATTAACCCGCACTTTTTATTATAAGCATGGCAAGGATGTTACGGACTGGATAAGTGCCGAGCGCTCATTTGCAGTTTCTGTTTTAAGTTTTATTACACAACGGCCCGACAGGCGGATTATTGAGCTGCTGGAGCCATCCGTTATCTGGGCAATGCATTATGATGATTTTGAAAACCTGTGCAAACACCATCATGATTTTGAACGGATAGGAAGGCATTTGACTGCTTCAGGCCTGGTTCAGCTTCAGAAAAAATTTGATGAACTGCATTTCTCTACCGCACAGGAGCGTTATGAAACATTCATGCAATCCAATCCAAGTTTTATTCAAAGGGTGCCGCTTGGAATTATTGCTTCCTACCTTGGTATTACACAGGAAACACTCAGCAGGATACGCTCCCGGATATGCTGATATAATCCGATTTCTCCTGTAAGTTTTATTGTTTTTTTGACAGCAGTAACCTTTGATGAAATTTTTCATGCTTACTTTGTGTAATCTTCGCATGAAAAATTTCATGCCGGTTTGTATAATGCAAAATACTTCTGCACTTATTGTTTCTTTATTGTTGTCCTGCAGCCTGTATGCCCAGCCTGTGCAAGTGATCTTTGATTCTGATATGGGGCCTGATTACGATGATGTGGGCGCCATTGCATTATTGCATGCTTTTGCCGATGAAGGCAAAGCCAATATTCTTGCCACGATAGCCAGCACAAAATATACGGATGTTGCCGTCGTATTCAGTGTATTCAACACTTATTTTAAAAGGCCTGATATACCCATAGCCGTTCCCAAAGGCGAAGCGCCTGACCTGCGGGATTTTCAGCACTGGAGCGATTCCATCGTAAAAAATTATCCGCATGCCGTAAACAGCAACAGGGATGTGCCGGATGCCGTGGCTTTGTACCGCAGGGTCTTAGCCATTCAGCCAAACAATAGTGTAACCATAATTACAGTAGGCTTTTTAACCAATCTTAAAAACCTGCTGCAATCAAAGGCCGATATGTTTTCGCCATTAAGCGGTGAGCAACTGGTAAAGCAAAAAGTAAAGCAACTCGTAAGCATGGCAGGCAGGTTTCCTGCAGGCAGCGAGTTTAATATCAATAAAGATTTTGTTGCGGCCAAATATGTGTTTGATCATTTTCCGGCGCCTGTATTGTTTTCCGGGTTTGAGATAGGGGAGAAGATAAAATGCGGCATCCCGCTTATTCAAAACGATTCTATTGAACAAAGCCCGGTAAAAGATGTTTTCCGTATTTCAATTCCGCAGGCGAAGGAAGACAGCGCCGGCAGAAAAAGCTGGGATGAAACCGCCGTGCTGGTGGGCGTTAAAGGTTATAAAGACTGGTACACGGTACAGCAGGGAAAAATAATCATCAGCGATAAAGATGGCAGCAATACCTGGATGGATGATAAAACTTCAAAACAATATCATCTTGTTGAAAAAGCGCAGCCGGCTGTAGTGCAGGAGCTGATTGATAGATTGATAATGTATAAACCGGGAAAGGAGGAGTAATAATACACATTGCCTTTGTGTTAATATGTCCCACATTGCCGCCTGCTGCTGGTCTTCTTCACCAGTTGCACCCAGCACAACTTACAGCACATCCCGCTTCGCCTCGATGGTTTTCTGCGTTTCTTCCTGGCTGGCATATTCTTCTTCAGGCTGCGGTAAAATTTTTATAACAGCTTCCTGCAGCGATATTACAGACGATGCAGAATACAGGCCAATGTATTCGCCTGAATAAGTATAATCAATCAGCGTAAGCTTTACAATGCCATCAACAGAAACTTCTATATAATTCCCATAACTCAGCAGGCTGAAATGAAAGCTCCTGTCTTCATTCACCTTAAAAAGGTTTGACTGTATATCGTTAAATATAAAATTGCTCCTGTCGTTGTTGGGATTGTATCCCCATGTCCTTATTTTCACCACGCCGTTCGATACGTCGAAGGAAATATAGTAACCATTGCCATCTTTATCAATATCGGTAACAATGCCCAGCTTGCCCATGCCCTCCACGTTAATCCTTCCTTCCCATATAAATGCGGTGGATGGCTTCTTAAAATAAAACACCTCATAGCCGCTTCTCGATCCGCATACCCATTTATTATCGTTTAAAAAAAGCGATGCGGTAGGATTATTAAATAAACAGGCTACCTCTTTTATTTCATGCTGCAATACCTGGCCTGTTACCATTTGCTGCCAGCGGTAATAGGTTTTTAACAGCAGTCTTCCTTTATCATCGGTGTCAAACTGTTTTGGCGGCGGCAATACCCGTAAGCGGTCAACGGTGCCGGCATAAAAAAAGTTAAACACCAGCAGATGGCTGCCATCCTGCACCGTTCGCGCTGCATAATTGCCCAGCGGCAATACCACATCGGAATGAAATGAATGGTATTCGCCCAAAAATTCCGGCGCAAACCAGTAGCGCACTTTTATATCTTCCCGTATGGAGCCCAGCAGGTAAAAACGCCCATGCAGTTCAAATACACAAGGGCATTCAATATCGTCATAAGCCATAGGATAAATTAATGGCGGCAGAAATTCGGCGCCGTCATCCTTCAGCTTAATTAAACCTGCACAACCCCGGCGGGAAATAGGGCCTTCATTGCGCCTGGCACAAACCACCAGATAAGTGTCGCCATTATAGTCAAAGCGAAAAGGATCGCGAAAGCTCAGCCATTTGCGCGGGTTATCTTTCCTGCACTCATAATAAATACCGGGCGGCTCAATAAATAATGCAGGCTTATCCGTTTTACGCCATTCAATTAAATCGTCAGAAACTGCAAAACCAACCCGTGATATAATACCACGGTCTCGTCTGGCCAAACCGGTATAATACATAATGAATTTGCCTTTGTCTTCCCGCACATCCATCGTCCAAAGCATATCATCGTCCCAATCGCCGGGGTCGCCCACAAACAGGGCATTTTTGGTGCGGCGCCACGACATGCCGTCTTTTGAAACCGCATGCGCTATATAATCGTGATTGGGTATGATAAGATGGAACAGATGATACACGCCATTGTGGATTATTACTGTTATATCGCCTATTTCCCATTCATTAAAGCCGGAACCTGAATACATACAACTTGTTTTACAATCTGTTGAAATAAGTGCAAATATCTCATTTTATGAGGATTGGTTACTTTTGGCGCTTTACTAATTATTGAAGCCTGATGAAGAAATATTATATTCAATTATTCAGCCCGCATGGGCTGATACGCTATCACGAACCGGAAATAGGAAGGGACAAAGACACCGGCGGTCAGGTGAAATATGTACTGGAGCTTTTGGAGGTTTTATCAAAACATCCGCAGGTAAGAAAAGTGGATTTGTTTACAAGAAAGATTATTGATAAAAGAGTTTCGGCAGATTATGGAAAAGGCATAGAGCCCGTAAACGATAAAGCCCGCATAGTGCGCATTGCCTGCGGCGGTAATGCCTACCGCCAGAAAGAGTCGTTATGGGACCACCTGGATGAATATGTTGACAGGACCATTAAATTCATAGAACAGGAAAATGACATTCCTGATGTGGTGCATGGCCATTATGCCGATGGCATTTATATAGCCGGCCAGCTTAGTGAAATGTTTGGCATGCCTTTTTTTGCAACGGCGCATTCGCTTGGCAGAAATAAAAAAAATATTTTGCTGCAGCAGGGCATGCCCGAAGAAAAAATTAATGAGAAATTTAACATGCAGCGGCGCATTAAAGAAGAAGAACAATACCTGAAAACAGCCGATGCGGTTATTACCAGCACGAACTACATTGTTGAAGAGCAGTACAGCCTTTATGAAAACAAGGCGTATGGTAAATTTATTGTGAATCCCCCGGGCGTAAACAATCATATCTTCTTTCCGTTTTACCGGCTTGATATGCCGTCTTATAATTTAACGCTTGAACAGGAGCAGGCATTATACCGCGTAAATTCTGAGATAGAGCGTTTTCTTTTTCAGCCTGCAAAACCATTGGTGCTTTCCATAGGCCGCGCCGATAAAAGAAAAAATTTCGAGACCATTATACAGGCTTACGGACAGGATAAAGAACTGCAGGCAATGGCCAACCTTGCCATTTTTGCCGGTGTAAGAAAAGATATTTCGCAAATGCAGCCCGATGAGCAGGAAATACTTACCAACCTTTTATTGCTGCTGGATAAGTACGACCTGTATGGTAAAATGGCTATTCCCAAAAAGAATGATCCCAAATTTGAAGTGCCCGAAATTTACAGGATTGCCGCCCGCAAAAAAGGCGTGTTTGTAAATGCTACGCCCGGCGAAAATTTCGGGCTTACCATTCTGGAAGCGGCAGGTTGCGGCCTGCCGGTAATTGCCTCGCCAACGGGCGGCCCAAAAGAAATTATTGAAAGTAATCATAATGGCATTTTAGTAGATGTGGAAGACCCGGCCGCTATTGCAGCCGCTTTGAAAAAGATAATTGCCGACCAGAATTTATGGGAGCAATATTCTGCCAACGGCATTAAAGCTGCCACGCAGGATTATTCGTGGGAAGCGCACGCCAATAAATATATTGAGCTTATCAATAAGGTTTTTGAAGACAAGAGCACCTATGTGCATAAAACGGCTTACGGCAAAAAAATGTCTTCTGCGCAAATGGCTTTTGTTTCAGATATTGACGGAACCTTGTTTGAAAGAGACGATACAGAAGGCCTTGGCGAATTACTGCAGTGGATAAAAAATAACAGGGAGAAAATGATATTTGGCGTTGCCAGCGGCAGGAACAAACAACTAACCCTGGACGGTTTACACAGCAAGGGCATAATTGATTTTGACGTGCTGATTTGCTCAGCCGGATCGGAAATTTATTATACAGATAAACTTATTCCTGATAATGGTTATGAAAATCACATTAACCGCCAGTGGAAGCGGGAAGAACTAAAGAAAGCGCTTGAATCATTTAAGGGCATTCATCTGCAGGGCCCCGATGCACAATGGCCTTTTAAGCTCAGCTATTACGTGGATGAAGATTTTACAAGAGCTGACCTTCAAAGCCTCTATAAATTTTTAAACGAACAAAAACTGAGGGCAAAGATTTTATTGACAGAAAACCGTTACCTCGACCTGTTGCCGTTTCGTTCAGGCAAGGGCAGTGCGGTGCAGTATCTTAGTAATAAATGGAAACTGCCTTTGGAAAAATTTATAACAGCCGGCAATAGCGGTAATGATATTGATATGGTGCGTGGTAAAGCCCGCGGCATAGTGGTGGCCAATTACAGTGCCGAAATGCAGGCGCTAAAAAACAACCGGCAGGCTTATTTTGCCAGGAAGCCTTTGGCAAAAGGCGTGCTGGAAGGTATTGAACATTATCTCTCGCAAAGGGATTGAAGCTGGTGTAAGTTGAGACTGGTTTAACAGGCTATCACTCTTCTACTGCAATGATCTCAGCCAAGGGTTCGAGCAGGCTTTTTAAAACGAAAAATTCCCTGTCATCAATATAGGCTGCTTTTACCTGGTAAACGTGGTCTGTTGCCAGCGCATCAAGGTGTTCCTTTTTTATAAGGTCTTCTGTTGCACAGTTGTTTACGGTTATCCTGCATGGCTTATCATCCATCCTGTAGTCAACCAGTTGGGGTTGCTGCAGGATGCCAGCCATCTTAACAGCCGCTCCTTTTTTTATTTTATAGGGATAAAACTTTTTCATAGCATGAAACCGCAAATGTAAGTGAGGGCCTGAATATGATGAGACAAAAGAATTGACAACCTAAATAAAGTTTCTCAGGCAAAAAATATCAACCATGTAAGCCCTTGCATTTTAGTAAAAGGCAAGCCGCGAAAGGCATTAGACCGGGAGAAAATATTTTAGCCGGGCAACAATTTTATTAACCTAAGCGTCCGCCTTCCGTTTGTAATTCACCTCAAAAAAAAGCGCTTCCACCTCAATTGTCCGTGGCCGGCAAATAATCCCCTGTTAAAAAACATTATTAATCCAGCGATAAATGACGGGCTTATAGAACAATTTAACTTAAACAGTAGATCAGAATTGACAAAGTGTAGTGTTGCTTATAAACTGCTATGGGGTATTCTTTTGATATTTTTTTTATGCAACGAAGTAAAAGCCCAAATAAAAAATGTGGGGGATACTTCTTTGCACGACAGCCTGCGCTATCCTTTGCAGGACAGGCGCGGCGACAGGTTTTCGTGGGATTATGCCAATCCTTTTGACCTGAATGACACAGCTTTTATCAAACAAAATATTGAATATGATCCGCTCACCAATCAATATTATATAACAGAGAAGATAGGCGATATCATTTACCGCAAGCCTACCTATCTCACCTTTGATGAAATGTACCGCCTGCAAAGCCAGATGCAGGAGGATGATTATTTCAGCCAGCGCGGAGAAGCCCTGCTCGACCTTAACCGGAAGATTTCACGCCCAACGCCCCGCGTGTATAACAAGCTTTTCAACAGGATGTTCGGCCAGGATACCGGCAACCTCAAGATTGATATAAAACCCCAGGGCACGATTGACCTTAAAATGGGTTACCAGGGCCAGGTAATTCAAAACCCTTCCTTATCGGAAAGCGCACGCAAAAGCGGGGGGCTGGATTTTGACATGAGCACCAACCTGAACATTAATGCCAGCATCGGCGATAAGCTGAAACTGCCCATCAGCTATAATACGCTTGCCAATTTTGATTATGAAAATCAGCTAAAGCTCGATTACAAAGGTATGGATGATGAAATATTGAAATCGGTGGAGGCCGGCAACATTTCGTTTCAAACCAAAAGCAGCCTGATGAGCAGCCCGCAAAGCCTGTTTGGCGTGAAAACACAGCTCCAGTTTGGAAAGCTGTATGTTACGGCCGCTATCGCCAGCCAGAAATCAGAGCAAAAATCCATAAGCCTATCCGGCAGCGGTGTAAGCCAGTCCGTTGATAAAAAGCTGGATGATTATGATGAAAACCGGCATTTTCTGCTGGCCCAGTATTTTAAGAATAATTATAATAAAGCCATGAGCAACCTGCCGGTGGTGAACAGCCAGGTGCAGATTGTGCGCATGGAAGTTTGGGTTACCAACCGTACCAGCGCCACTACCAATGTAAGGACGGTAGTAGGTTTGGCAGACCTGGGGGAAAGCAGCCCGGCCAACAGCAATATTCACGCAATTACAAGCGATCTGCTTCCCAAAAATACGACCAATGACCTGTATGCAACCCTGACCGGCAACAGCAGCTTTCGCGACCCTTCCCTTGTAAACACGCTGTTAACCGCCCGCGGCTTTAAGGCGGTAAATGACTATGAAAAAACATTTGCCCGCAAGCTGGATTCAACAGAATATTATTACAACCCCAAAGTGGGTTTCCTTTCGCTCAATACCCAGTTGTCGTCCGATGATGTATTGGCAGTGGCCTATCAATATACCTATAATGGTAAAGTGTATCAGGTAGGCGAGTTTGCCCAGGATGTTACCATTGATTCTTCTACGGGCATACAGAAGGTAGTGTTCCTGAAATTATTAAAAGCCACCGCCCAGCGGGTGAAGCTGCCCATCTGGAACCTGATGATGAAGAATGTGTATTCGCTGGATATTACAGGAATGGATTCTGCAAATTGTAAATTAAATGTGTTGTATAAGGAGCCGGGCGGCGGCACCAAAAGGTATTTGCCGGTAAGCGCCGCTGATGTTTCCGGTACAACGCTGATACGCATTCTCGGTGCAGACCGCCTGAACACCCGCAACGACCCCCAGCCCGACGGCTATTTTGATTATATTGACGGCTATACGGTTATATCCGCTCATGGCAAGATCATTTTTCCTGTACTGGAACCGTTTGGGCAGGACCTTGCCGACCGCGCCTTCCAGGGTGTGAACCAGGATACGGTGAATGAATATGTTTATTACCCGCTCTACGACTCCATAAAAACAGTGGCCCAAACATACACAAACCTGAACCGGTATGTATTGCAGGGCACGGTTAAAGGCAGTTCGAGCAACCAGATATCGCTTGGTGCATTTAATATTCCCCAGGGCTCTGTAACGGTAACAGCCGGCAGCCAGACCTTAACGGAAAATGTGGATTATGTAATTGATTACAACCTGGGCACATTAACCATTATTAACCAGGCGCTCATCAATTCCGGCGTAACGCTTAATGTTGATTTTGAAGACAATTCAACCTATGGTTCGCAGCAGCGCAGTTTTTTTGGGCTGCGGTTTGATTACCTGGCCAATAAACATTTCTCCATAGGCGGCACATTTGAGCGGCTGGCCGAGAAACCATACTATACAAAAGTGAGTTACGGCGAAGACCCCATCAGCAATAACATGTATGGCCTCGACTTTAATTACCAGAATGAATGGCCCGGCCTTACAAGGCTGCTGAACAAGCTGCCGTTTTACAGCACCACGGCCGCAAGCTCCATTTCTGCCCATGGCGAAATGGCGGCCCTGCAGCCCGGCCATGCATCGCAGATAGGCGAAGGCAGCAGCGGCGCGGTGTATATTGATGATTTTGAAAGCGCCACCAGCACTACCGATATACGCTACCCGCTTACCTCCTGGAAACTCGCTTCAACACCCAGCTCGTTTACAGAAAGCAGCCTGAGCAATGACCTTGATTATGGAAAAAACAGGGCCAAATTAGCCTGGTATATGATCGAGCCCATTTTGCAGCAAAAGTCAAACGCCAATAACCCGCTTAAAAGCAATTTAAAAGAGCTGAGCGACCCCAGGGTAAGACAGGTTTATACAAGCGAGCTGTTTCCCAACCGCACCACCAATATCACAAATGTGCTTACCACCACCTTCGACCTGGCCTATTACCCAACCGACCAGGGACCTTATAATTTTACCGATGATAAAGCCGATTTAACGGACGAGGGCAAACTAAGAAATCCCAAAGAACGCTGGGGCGGCATTATGCGCAGCCTTGACCAGACTGATTTTGAAACCGGCAATGTGCAGTACATTGAATTTTGGGTGCAAAATCCTTTTATTAAAAACCCGACAAGCACGGGGGGAAAGCTATACATTAACCTGGGAAATGTAAGCGAGGATATTTTAAAAGACGGCCGCAGGTTTTACGAGAATGGCCTGCCTACGCCTTCCACTTCGGCAACGGTTGCTTATTCCGTTTGGGGCCGTTCACCCCTTAATCCTGTGCAGCTTACAAATGCCTTTAGCAGCGATGAGAGTGAACGTTCTTACCAGGACCTTGGCTTTGACGGGGAAGCTGATGATTCGGAAAGGGTAAAGCGCAGCAGCTATCTTACCAGCCTGGCCTCAAATTTTGGCACAAGCTCATCTGTTTATCAGAAAGCCTATACCGACCCTGCCAGTGATGACTATAAATGGTACCGCGATGACAGCTATACCAGCGCCGGCACCGGCATTCTCGGCCGGTATAAAGATTATAACAACCCCCAGGGAAATTCACCCGTTTATTCCGGCACTTCCCAGTTTTCGCCTGCCGCTACTTCATATCCCGATGATGAAGATTTGAATGATGACAATACATTAAACGAAACGGAATCGTATTATGAATATGAAATTGACCTGCAGCCGGGCATGTCTGCAGCGTCTAATGCATACATAGTGGATGAGCGCACCGTTACGCCCAAACTGGCAGATGGCTCTACCACAACGGAAGAATGGTATTTGTTCAGGGTGCCGGTTGATGAATATACAAGCACCACCGGCGATATATCAGATTTTAAATCCATCCGTTTCATCCGCATGTACCTTTCCGGCTTTGAAGATTCGGTGGTGCTGCGTTTTGCCACATTGAATATGGTGCGCAACCTGTGGCGCACCTTTGGTTATGAAGTGGATACCACGGGCAGTTACACACAACTGTCCTCTACCTCTACAACCACCATGGATGTTTCATCGGTAAATATTGAAGAAAACAGCAGCCGCCAGCCCATACCTTACGTTATACCGCCCGGCATTGAGCGCACGCAGGAGCTAAGCAGCAATGGCGTAACCCTTTTGCAAAATGAACAGGCCATGAGCCTGCAAATTGATAACCTGCAAAAAAATGAGAGCAGGGCCGTATTTAAAACATGCGATCTTGACCTGAGAAGGTATGGCAAATTAGACATGTTCATCCATGCCGAATCCGGGCTTACACAGTCGCCTGCCTTAACTGACGGGCAGATATCTGCCGTAATACGCATCGGGCAGGATTTTCTTGAAAATTATTACGAAATAAAGATCCCTTTAACCATTACGCCATACAGCAGTTCAACGGCTTCGCAGATATGGCCTGATTCCAATGATTTAAACCTTACCCTGAACGATCTTGTTCAGCTTAAAGTAAGGCGCAATGCCGCCTCTGTAACCAAAACACAATACTATTCCGAGCAAATCGGCAACAGGGTTTACAGTATAAAAGGCAACCCCAACCTGGGCGAAGTGGAAGGGATTTTAGTCGCCATAAAAAATGAAACCACAAGCGCCATCAGCACGGAAGTATGGTTAAACGAATTGCGCCTTTCCGACCTGGATGAAAAAGGCGGGTATGCTGCATTGGGCAGGGTGGACATGCAACTGGCAGACCTGGGCACGCTTTCCCTTTCTGCCAATACCTATACGTATGGCTTTGGCAGCATTGAGGACGGCGTAAACGACCGCGCCACAGATAATATGCTGCAATATGATGCCGCGCTGAATATTGACGCCGGCAAGCTATTGCCGCAAAAATCCGGGTTATCCATACCTGTTTACACAAGCATTAATAAAACCATCCTGACGCCTGAATACGACCCGTATGACCTGGACATACTGTACAAAGACAAGTTGAAGATGGCAACTACCCAAAGAGAAAGAGATTCCATAAAAAATGCGGCGCTGGACATAAGCACAACAAAAACGATCAATTTTACCAATATGCGGTTTGTGCAGGGAAGCCGCAGGCCCAGACTATGGAGCATCAGCAATTTTGATTTTAATTATTCCTATACCGAATTTGATCAAACCAATTCAACCATATTGCTCAGCCATACAAAAACATACCGGGCGGCTATCGGCTATACTTTCAATACTGCTTCAAAATTTAAGGAGCCTTTTAAAAAACTTATTAAGAATAAAAGCAACTGGCTGGCGCCCATAAAAGACTTTAATTTCAACCTTATGCCATCATTGCTCAGCTTTAAATACGATGTAAACAGGCAGTTTGGCATGTATATTCCCCGGGTGGTGAATACGTACGATTCAAAAGTGGAAGAAACAGATACCACTTATGATAAATATTTTGATTTTGATCGTTATTATAACCTGAGATGGGATTTAACAAGAAGCCTTAATCTCGATTTTTCCGCAACTGCTTATGCAAGGGTAGATGAACCGGATGGCCTGCTGAATACAAAAGCAAAGAAAGATTCGGTGCGCACCAATTTTTTTCGCGGCGGCAGGAATACGCTGTATCAGCAGAAATCGGCCATCAGCTATAATTTCCCATTCGGAAAACTGCCGCTTACCGACTGGATAACAGGCCGCTACAGCTATGCTGCTGCCTACAACTGGACGGCTGCCAGCCTGCTTGCCACCAGCCTGGGCAATACCATTGAAAATTCGCAGCAGAACAGCCTGGCCGCAGAATTTGATCTTACCAGGCTGTATGCAAAATCTAAATTTCTGAATGCCATCAGTCAACCAGAGGATACTAACACTGTTTCACCTGCGAGAGGCAGTATTCAGCCTCCAAAGCCGAGAGCAGAAATTATAAGAGATTCGGCCGGAAATAAGCTTAGAGGCGCTGCCAAACGGCATGCCCTGCAAAAATGGCGTCAGCAAAAAAGAGATTACCGCACACAACTGCGCAATAACAGGCAGGTAAGCGGCCCTGCCGGCCCTGTTAAAGCTGCGGCGCAATTACTCACAATGGTGAAGCATGCTTCCTTAAGTTACAACGAAACGTATAGCAGCCAGGTACCCGGCATAACCACAGGCACCGGCTGGCTGGGGCAGGATCAAAAAAACAATCAGCCGGGTTATGCCTATATTTTTGGCAGGCAGCCAGACACAAACTGGCTGAACCAAAAAGCCCGGCAGGGGATTATAACTACAGACACTACGTTTAATCTGTATTATTACCAGGACTTTCAGCAGCAACTGAATCTTGCCGTACAGCTTCAGCCCATACCTGATTTAACGATAGACTTAACCCTGCAAAAAACGCTTTCCAAAAATTATTCCGAGCTGTTCAAGAACACTTCTTCATCCGGCACTGACGTGGTGTTCAGCCATCTCAGCCCGTCGGCCGGCGGCGGCTTTTCCGCTTCTTATATCAGTTTTAAAACACTGTTTAAAAAAACAAGCCCCGACCAGGTATCAGGCACATTTAAAAAGTTCCAGGATTACCGCCTTATAATTGCCAACCGCCTTGCCAAAGCCAACCCTTACTGGGATAAAACATACCTTTCAGACAGCTTCCCTACCGGCTATGGGCGTTACCAGCAGGATGTGCTGCTGCCGGCATTTATAGCCGCTTATACGGGAAAAGACCCGAATACCGTATCACTGATAAATGAAAATAATTCCGGCATTAAATCAAACCCTTTTAAAGGCATACATGCCTTGCCCAACTGGCGTTTAACTTATACCGGCCTTACAAAAATGGCAGGCCTTTCAGATATATTCAGCAACATTACCATAACGCACGGGTACAGCAGCACATTCGCCATGGGAAGTTTTACCAGCTCATTGCTATATACCGATTCGCTGCACCTGAAGCAGCCATCTTATATAGACTCCACCTCCGGCAATTTTGTATCCTATTACATTATACCAAGCCTTACTATCCAGGAGCAGTTCAGCCCCCTGATTGGTTTGGATGTTACAACAAATGACCAGACATCGGTTCGCTTTTCCTATTCCAAAGGCAGGACGTTAAGCCTTAGCCTGACAGACTACGCGATAACAGAAGTAAACACCAACGCCTTTAGCTTTGGCGGCTCCTTCAGGCAAAAAGGCGTAAACATGCCTTTTAAGCTGCCTTTTATAAAAGTGGACCCCACTAAAACCGAAATGAAGGCAAGCCTTGATTTTTCTTTTAGCAACAGCTTTCAAACAAACAGCGTGCTTGACCAGTCGTCGGCCTATACTACCAGCGGCCAAAAAACAATTGTTATACAGCCGAGCATCGGCTATTTGATAAACAACCGCATTGACCTTACCCTGTATTTTGAACAGCAGCGCATCATTCCATATATCTCGTCTTCAGCGCCGGTTATTACTACCAGCGCCGGCATTGAGGCGCGCATATCCATAGCCCCGGATAAATAATTGCAGACTGAAAAATCTGGCTGTAATCGTTTTTTATAGCAGGCAGAGAATAAAGCGCTTCTATCCGGCATCAAGGCTCAGCCCGAAGCAGCAGTGCGAAATGTTTTACCTGCATTTTTTGAAAAAACAAGCACTGCGCCAAACAGGGAAACCAGCGCTGATATTATATAAAAGCACAGGCTTACCGATGCAGAAATATCCTTGTCGAGCGACAAAGCAGCAGCAGCCCATATAATAACAATTTCCCTTGCACCCAAACCGCCAATGGTTAAGGGAAATAATGTTGCAAAAGCAGACAACAGGAAAATAAAAAGATAGGGCGGCTTATAACCGGTATGCCCAAGCGACAGCAGGATAAAAAAAACACAAAGGCACTGAAAGGCCTGTACGAGTAAAGCCAGTAAGTGCGCAGTAACAAAGCGGCTAGCGTGCTTACTAAAATATTTGCGTATTATAATATAGTATAATGCCGTAGCTGCTACAAATATTATGATGGCCCAATTAACAAAATCGGGGGCGGCCTTAACCATAAGGCCAAATACAATAATAAAAAAACATATAGCCCAGGCGCCGCTTATCCTGTCAAGCAAAACAGGGATAAATAATGTTTTAGGCTTTTCTTTAAACCGTTTGCCAAGCACTACTATTTTATATCCGTCGCCACCAATGCCGCCGGGCAGAAAAATATTATAAAACATACCCTGCAGGTACAAACCAATATTAAATAGCGCAGTGATTGGAAGCCCTGTATTTTTGAAAAAAACCAGCAGGCGAAAAGAAGATATGACCTGTGAAGCAATAAAGCATGCAACAGCCGGAATAAAGAACCACGGGTTTGCCTTGCCCCATATCCGTTCCAATGCCGTAAAATCCACTTTGTTATATACCAGCCATAAGGCAACTGCCGTAAATGCCAGCTTAAAGCAAAGCTTCAATATGTTCTTTTTCTTTGTTTTGTCCATGCATAATGCGTCGTACCTGGTACGTTTTCCTGTTGCCTGATTCAAAGTAAATGCGGATGCTGATTTCTGCAAGAAAACCAATGGTGATTAACTGTATTCCACCCAATAAAAGTATCATGCCCAGTATCAGCAATGGCTTGCCCCAGATATTTTCCCCTGCGAATTTCAGGCACAACAGGTATATATTAATCATTAAACAGAAGCCAAGCATAATAAAACCCATAGACCCCAAAAGGTGCATGGGCTTTTGGATGTATTTGCGAAAGAAAACCATTGTAAGCAGGTCGGACATTATGTTTCAGGCAATCCCTGTCATTAAATCAGCTCCATTCTTCAGCTTCTTTCTGCTGCTCCCGTTTGTACACCCTTGCAGAAAGATAAACGCCCAATTCATACAGGCCGAATAAAGGCAGGAATACAATGGTTTGGCTGTACCAGTCGGGGCTTGGTGTGATGATGGCGGCCACAACCAGCAAAATTACAAGCGCATATTTACGGGAACGGCGCAGGAAATGCGGTGTGATAATGCCTATTTTGGTGAGCGCATACGTAAGCACCGGTAGCTCATAGGCAATGCCGCAGCCTAAAATAAGATTGGTGAGGTTATCAATATAATCGTTTATGGTAGGTTTTGTTTGTACTGTATTAAGTGCGCTCACCTGAAAAGTAGCAAGAAAATTAAAGGTGAATGGGCCAAGCACAAAATACCCGAATGCTGCGCCCAGAAAGAAGAAGAAGGATATCCAGAAAATTACAAACCTTGTTCCCTTTAGCTCCCTTGGTTTTAATGCGGGTTTTACAAAACGCCAGAACTCCCAGAAGATGTAAGGGAAAGCTACGATCAGCCCGCCCACAAAGGCAATGGAGAAGCTGCTGAAAAACTGGCCGCCAAACGTGGTGGTTTGCATGCTGATGTTTACAGGTTTAAGGCAAAGCTGGTCTCCAAGGCCAAGCTTGTGGCTTAAGTTGCAAATAACACGGTAACTGATGAAATCGGGATTAATGGGGCCTGAAATTACATTATCAAATACCCATTGTATTTTAATAAAGATAATGAATGCGAAAGTTAAAATTGCAATCAGCGAGCGCACAATATGCCATCTTAATTCTTCCAGGTGATCCACAAAAGCCATTTCTCCCTTGCCCTGATTGCGGCGGCCAATAAATCCTTCAGTCATTTCGTTCGTCTTTATGTATAAGGGTTACAAATGTACGGGGCTGCATGAGAAATGGATTTATAAAAATTATTTTATAAACGGAAGAAGTTTAAACGTTCACAGGTTCACAGGTTTTAAGTTTTTACGCTTGTAGCTCGCAGCTCACCGCAGTATCTTCAGCTTTACCATTTCAATGCGGGTATCGCTTACGGTAACAATGTCAAATTCATATTTGTCAATAATGATGCGCTCTTTGGCGCGTGGTATGGTTTCATGCTGGTTTATGATATAACCCGATAATGTTTCCGAGTCTGAATTGGGAAAGTCGAGGCTGTATTTTTCATTCAGGTAGTCCAGTTCAAGCCTGCCTGAAAAAATAAATTCATTTTCGGCTATCTGCTTTTCAACAAACTCTTCGGTATCGTATTCATCCTTTATCTCGCCAAAAATTTCTTCCAGTATATCTTCCATGGTTATTATACCGGCGGTGCCGCCAAATTCATCAACCACCCAGGCAATGCTTTTTCTTTCTTTGCTGAATTTATTAATAAGGTCTGTAGCGCTCATTGTTTCCGGAACAACAGGTATGGGCAATAAAATGGAGCGCAGCTCAGTGGGTTTTTTAAACAGATCGAGCTGGTGCACGTAGCCTTGTATATTATCTATGTTGCCTTCGTACACCACCAGCTTGCTTAGCTTGGTTTCCAAAAAAAGCTTCAGCACATCATCCACAGGCGTGTTTATTTCTGTGGCTTCTATTTCTGTTCTTGGCACCAGGCACTGGCGCACCCTTACAGAAGGCAGCGACAAAGCATTTTCAAAAAGCTCCGTATTCAGTTCCTGTGTTTCAGGATCCTGGTCGTGCGTTTGCTGGTAGAAATTGTCAAGATCAATTTTAATAAAAGGTTCATCTTTATCTTTTGGCCGCACATTAAACAGGTATTTCAGGATGGCTTCAGACAGTTTTACAAATAAGGAAGCCACCGGGTTGAATATTTTATAGAATAGCTGGGCCACCGGGGCAAAAAAGTTTAAAAGGGTATTATTTTTTGCACGAAAAATGGCCCTGGGCAAAAACACGCCGATGATTAAAACAATCAATGAAGAGAAAATTGTATCGGCCAGCAATTTCACATACGCGTTGGTTAATTTAAGCGGGTTCCACAGAGAAGTGCGCATCAGTTCGCTGAACAGCAAACCATAGCAAATAAGGAAAACGCTTATGCCAATTAAACATACGCCGATAAACCGCGAAGGTTCTTCCATGAATTTGGAAAGGATGGAGCCACTGCTGAGGCCCTGCTTTTTTTTAAGCTCTACCGTAAGCCTGCTGGCGCTTATAAAAGCAATTTCGATGCCTGTGAAAAAAGCGATGAGAAGCAGTGCAACGGAAATGTATATTACCAGGTGAACAGAATCCATAATTCGAATATAGCAGAAAACTAATTAAAACAGAACAGTTGCCAGAAATTTCCCGGCGGCATAAATTCAAATTTGGCTCTTTTATATTTTTAATCATTATTGGCTTTCTGAAAAATAAAACTGCTGCCAATAGCTAATGTTGCTGCAGGGTGAATGTAGCCTTTTGTTACGCCTGCCAAACTATTGCCCTGTAGTTGCGGGGCATATTCCCAAAGCATAAGCAAAGTTCAGCTTATGGTTCCTGGTTTTCTTCGGCAGACTGATGAAGCTGTTCTTTCTTTCCCATTTCAAGTATCCAGTCTTTACGGCGCAGCTCAAAATTGGTACCGAGGTACAGGCGCCTTACCTGCTCGTTGGCAGCCAGTTCTTCGGCAGTGCCATGCTTGAATATCTTTCCTTCAATTAAAAGATAAGCGCGGTCGCAAATAGAGAGCGTTTCATTCACATTGTGGTCGGTAATAAGAATGCCAATATTTTTATATTTTAACCTGGCCACCACGCTCTGAATGTCTTCCACTGCAATGGGGTCAACGCCGGCAAAAGGTTCGTCCAGCAAAATAAATTTGGGATCCACAGCAAGCGCACGGGCAATTTCGGTCCTGCGCCGTTCGCCGCCGCTCAGGCTGTCGCCATTATTTTTACGAACGTGGTTAAGGTTAAATTCTTCCAGCAGCACTTCCAGCTTATCCTGGCGTTCCTGTTTGCCCAGCCTGGTCATTTCAAGCACGGCAAGAATATTATTTTCCACGCTCAGCTTCCGGAACACCGAAGCCTCCTGCGGCAGGTAACCTATGCCCAACTGCGCCCGCTTATACATGGGCAGCTTGGTAATATCTTCTTTCTCCAGGAAAACTTCCCCGGAATCGGCCTTAATTAAACCAACAACCATGTAAAAAGTGGTGGTTTTGCCGGCGCCGTTGGGGCCAAGCAAACCCACAATTTCCCCCTGCTGCACCTGTATGGAAACATCGTTCACCACCGTACGGCTGCCATACGTTTTAAAGAGATGTTGCGTAGTAATTGTAATGCTCAAAACAAAAAGGTTTAACAACAAAAATAAATGAAGCTTCATAAACTATGCAAGCGGCAATACATATTAACAAGTGTTTGAAAGGAAGATGGCGCACTTAAAATCTTTACCTCTTGCCACTTACCGCCCGCCACCTGCCATCTGCCTTGATAATTCCTGCTTTTAACTTTTCACTTTGCCTGCAATTCCCCAATCTGTTACCTTTGCCGCTCATTTTTTTATATGAAGGATAAGAATACGATTATAGGTATTGTGTTACTGGCTATTTTATTTTTTGTTTTTTTCTGGTACACCAATAAGCAACAGGGCGAATATGTAACGCATCAAAAACGTATTCAGGATTCCCTGCGCACAGATTCCCTTAAAAAGATCACGCCCGAACAGAAAGCGGCCTTCATCCTCGATTCCCTTCGCGCTGATTCTATTGGAAGGGCGAATGCCGCCGGCAATTTTGCCAATACAGCCAACGTGCCGGAGCAATTGGTTACGGTGGAAAACGATTTGATAAAAGCCGTATTCACTACCAAAGGCGGTGCTGTAAAATATGTGGAATTAAAGCATTATAACTCAAGCAGCGGTGGCAAGGTAGTATTGGGCGAAAGCGGTAAAGACGGCATCAGCTATGCTGTAAATACCGGCGCCAATAAATCAGCTTTAACCACCGAAATGAATTTTGTGGCAGGCCAGCCCGAAAAAAATGCAGATGGCAGCCAAACCATTCAATTCAAATTAACAGATGCTGCAGGCGCGGGCATTATTCATCAATATACCATAAAACAAGGCAGTTATTTAATTGACTGGAATATATCCTTAACGGGCGCGCAAAGCCTTATCACCAATAATACGCTCAATTTTCATTTTGTTTCGCAGCCCATGCAGGTGGAGAAATCGGCAGATTATGAGCGCCGCATGACGAATGTTTGTTTTTCGGAAGGCAACGATTTTGACTACATATCTTCCAAAACAGAACATAAGTTTGAAAAACCCGTGCAATGGGTAAGTGCAGCCCAGCAGTTTTTTAACGTTGCGCTTATTGCCAAAGATAATTTTAAAGGAGGGGAAGTGCATTGGGCCCGCAGTACCGATACCACCCAGGTAATTGGCCTGGTGGATGCATCGCTGCAAATGCAGGCGCCTGCTTCCGCTTCTGTAAATATTCCCATGCAGCTGTATTACGGCCCCAATGATTATAAGATTTTGCAGAACGCCGCCCCGGAAATGGATGGCATTGTAAATCTCGGCCGCGATTTTTATGCGTTTGTTAGGCCCATCAACAAATATATTATCATGCCGGTATTTAATTTCTTCGCCGGCTTTATTTCTGTATATGGATGGGTTATCGCCCTGCTTACCATTTTCATCAGGCTGGTAACCTCCCCACTGGTGTACCGCAGTTATAAAAGCGGCGCCAGGATGAAATTATTAAGGCCGGAATTAGATGAACTGAGAAAGAAGTTCGGAACCGACCAGCAGGGCTTTGCCATGGAGCAAATGAAGCTTTTCCGCGAAGCTGGTGTAAACCCGCTGGGCGGTTGTTTGCCCTTGCTGCTGCAAATACCGATATTCTTTGCTTTGTACAGCTTCTTCAACTCCAATATAAGCCTGAGGGGACAGCCGTTTCTCTGGTCAAAAGACCTTTCTACTTACGATATACTGGTGCAGTTTGGCAGCAAGATATTTGTTATAGGCGACCATATCAGCTTATTCGCATTACTGGCTGTAGCTACCAGTTTTCTTATTTCTGTGTATAATATGAATATGACGCCGCAGGACCCTAATAACCCGGCGCTGAAATATATGCCGTACATCTACCCGGTATTCATGCTGTTGTTCTTTAACTCGCTGCCGGCGGCATTAACCTGGTATTATACGGTTTCAAACCTTATTACGCTGGGCATTCAGTTCACTATACAGAATTATATTCTTGACCATGATAAAATTCTCGCCCAGATGCATGAACGCCGCAAAGCGCCCAAGGTGAAACCAAAAAGCAAATGGCAGGAGCAGTATGAAAAAATGCTGGAAGCGCAAAAGAAAGTGCAGCAGATGAAAGACCAGCAGCAGAAAAATAAAAAATAGCCGTTGGTTTTTTATAGGGAATTCTCACAAGTTTCTGTATTTTTATTCTTATGAGAAACGTTGCTGACATATTGAAACGAAAAGGCAGCCATGTGGAAACGGTTGAATCTGAATTAACCGTGATAGCAGCCTTGAAATTAATGGCTGATAAGAACATTGGTTCTGTGGCTGTATCCCAAAGCGGTAAGTTTATTGGCCTTATGACGGAACGTGATTATTCCCGCAAGGTTATTCTAAAAGGCCGGTCTTCCAGTGAAACAACAGTGGGCGAAATAATGGAAACAGACTGCCCGTATGTAAAAAAGAATGATACGGTGGAACATTGCATGGAGCTGATGTCTGCCAGAAATATCCGGTATTTGCCGGTTATTGAAAACGGGCAGCTTGCCGGTATTGTTTCCATTAACGATGTGGTTAAAGAAACCATTCTTACCCAAAAAGAAACCATCGAACATTTACAGAATTACATTCATTCTTAATTGTTGGTTTAAGAAATATATTCAACAATACAATAATTCCTGTGGACGAGCAGGAATATTCGATTGTAAAAGTCTTTAAGCGCTTACTGAAGAATAATTTATACAAGACATTTTTTATCGGCCACAGATGCACAGATAAAAATCTGTGCATCTGTGGCTAACTTTATTTAAATAACATTGATTGAGCATTGATTATTGAATATTTCAAAGATTAAATCCTGAAAGGGAAAGAAACTAAAATAACGTGAGTTCGGGATAAGCGATATGTTTAAAGCTTGCAGACAGACCTCACCTAAATCCTCCCGAATGGCCGGGACAGGTTCTCCAAAGGAGAGGACTTCCTACGCCCTAAAACACATAAAACATGCAAAAAATCATGTTTTTTTCCTGCCCTTCT
>NZ_JASGEX010000057.1:0-15404 GCF_047606085.1 Parafilimonas sp. | reverse complement strand
TGAATATCATTTTAGATACAATAGAAGAAACAGTATGAATACAATATTTGATACACTGATAAAAAGGATGGCAACTTACGAACCGAAAAGGCTAAACAAGCCTGATACCTAAACGCCTATACCTATTAATTATATTTTTCTAAAACAACTTATGCTTATCTAATTAATTAATTCAACAAATCATTTATTAAATTATAGTACAAAAAATTAAAATATAGCTTAATTGATTTTATATTTTTCATATTATTTTTTTTCATACCTTATTTTTTTGTTTTTTGATTTGTTCCTATATTGAGCCGCACGTTGCTTCAGCTTATAAAAAGCAACTATTTTTTACCATAATACTCACCACCTTGGAAAATTTTCTGCAACAATACCAGTATGTATTCAATAACTGGGATGAAATGCGCGGGGAAAAAAACATTCGCGAACAATATGCCAAACTGTTTGAGGTATTAAATCATCTGCATATAAATACCCTCCACGATAAAGACAGGCTGGCCAGCGAGCTTTTTATGAACCAGGGCATAACTTTTACTGTTTACAGCGATAATGCCGGCATAGAAAGAATATTTCCTTACGATATTATTCCCCGCATTATTACAGCAGCAGAATGGCAGCATATTGAAGAAGGCATAAAGCAGCGTTTACGTGCATTAAACCTTTTCTTAAAAGATATTTATAACGACCAGCAGATAATAAAAGACAAGATCATTCCTGCCGGGCTCATTACCTCGTGCCCGCATTACCTGCGCGAAGTGCATGGCATACAGGTGCCGCATGATATTTATGTGCATATTTCAGGTATTGACCTTATACGCGGCGCCGATGGCCGGTTTTATATTCTTGAAGATAACCTGCGCACACCTTCGGGCGTAAGCTATATGCTCAAGAACCGCGAAATAACCAAGCGCATTTTTCCGGATATATTCTATGAGAACAAAGTGCGCCTTGTGAATAATTATCCTTTTTTATTGCACGAGGTGTTATCGTCTTTATCTCCCAAGGCCATATCAAACCCCACCGTTGCTTTGCTCACGCCGGGCGTATATAATTCGGCCTATTATGAGCACACCTTCCTGGCAAGGCAAATGGGCATTCCTTTGGTGGAAGGAAGAGACCTGGTGGTTGACAATCATAAAGTGTATATGAAAACAACCGACGGGCTGGAACAGGTGCATGTTATTTACAGGAGGATTGACGATGATTTTCTCGACCCGCTTATTTTCAGGCCCGACAGTGCATTGGGCGTGCCCGGCATTATGAGCGCTTACCGCAAAGGCAATATTGCTTTGGCCAATGCAGTGGGCAACGGCGTTGCTGATGATAAAGCCGTATATGCTTATGTGCCGGCCATGATAAAATATTACCTGAACGAAGAACAAATTCTGCCAAACGTTCCCACCTACCAGATGATGGATGAAGACGCCCGCAATTATGTATTTAACAATATTGGGAGCATGGTTATAAAACGCACCAACCAATCCGGCGGCTATGGAATGATAATGGGCAATGCCATTGCTGACGAGGAATGGCAAAAAGCCAGAAAAGCAATTGAGGCGGAACCGAGAAATTTTATAGCCCAGCCCATCCTGCGGCTTTCCACGGTGCCCTGTTTTATTGATGGCAAATTCCAGCCGCGCCATGTTGACCTGAGGCCTTATGCGTTGTGCGGTGAGAACGGCATTAAAATAGTGCCCGGCGGCTTAACCCGTGTGGCATTAAAAGAAGGTTCGCTTATTGTGAACTCATCGCAGGGCGGTGGCAGTAAAGACACATGGGTTATAGACAATTGACAATGCCGGCCAATACATTTACTCCATTTAATCTTATTACTCCATATACATAACTTACAAATTAATGCTTAGCAGACTTGCAGACTCCCTGTTCTGGCTTAACCGCTATATGGAACGCGCAGATGGTTTACTGCGCGCCATGAGAACCAATTACATTTTATCGCTCGATAAAGGCATAAACAGCGATCTTACCTGGCGGCCGCTCCTGGAAATTTTTACAACGCTGCCTGAAGAAGATGTGGCAAGGCTGGAGAACGATACCAATGCCACCCTGCATTACCTGCTTACAGATACGGCCAATCTTAATTCGCTGAAAGCCATATTAACAAAGGCACGCGAAAATGCAAGAGGCGTTCAGGACCATATTACAAAAGAAGTATGGGAACAGGTAAACCAGATGTACCATTCCGTAAACCATCCTGACGTAGCCGCTGATTTTTCGGGTTATGATGCGCTCGAAACCATCGAAAATTTCTCGCAAAACAGCCTGCTGCTTATGGGCATTACCGATGCCACCATGCCCCGCGGCGCCGGCTGGAGCTTTATGAACCTTGGCAAGTACATTGAAAGATGCTCGCAAACGAATGAGCTTACTAACTGGCAGTACCGCAGCATACAGTATGATCTCGAAAACCCGATAGATATTGTGCAATGGCAGTTCCTGCTGTTTTCTCTTTCCGGTTTCGAGCTGCATTTAAAAACATATCAATCAGCCGATCATAATAAAAATGTATTGCACCAGGTGCTGCTGAACGAAGATTTTACCCGCTCGGCACTGTATTCCTTAAACCGCATATCCCGCTACCTGGAAGATGTTTTAAGTGAAAACCGTTCCGTAAAAAGCGATGACCTTACAAGATATTTCGGCAGAATGTTCTGCGCCATAAAGTATATAAATCTTGAAGAACTTAATGGTGAAGAACTGCAAGCCTGTTTGCAACATCTGAGAAGCAATATGCAAAACTTTAACAGGCAGCTTACAGCCTGCTTTTTTTCTTATACATAAATTTTATAAATGCCAGTTTTTAAAATTCATCATATTACAAAATATGAATACGACCGGCCGGTAAGGGAAAGCGCCAACGAAATAAAAATATATCCATACAGCAGCCCGCTGCAGGAAACACTTTCGCATGAAATAGCCATCACAGGGCAGCCTGACATTCTTGTTTTCCACGATTACTGGAACAACAAAACAGGCGTATTCAATTTGCTGCCCCTGCATAAAGAGCTGATCGTGGAAAGCAGGCTGGTATTGCGCACAACCGGCCCATCGGAGGCGGCCATAAATTTTGACGGCAGTATTGACAGCCTTCAGCACGAAACCGAAGGCAATATTAAGCTGATAGAGCTGGCTGAAGCTTCGTTTATTAAAAATACCAGCGCCATCAATGATATTATTAAAATAATTACAGCAAACACAACAAGCGTTGCCGCCATTGCACAAAATTGTTCTGAATACATCTATAAAAATTTCAGGTACACAAAAGGCATCACCAATGTGGAAACCACGGTAGATGATATACTGGAGCATAACGGCGGTGTTTGCCAGGACTTTGCCCACCTTATGCTGCAGGTTTTGCGCACATTAAAAATACCTTCCCGCTATGTGAGCGGTTATATCTGCCCAAATAAAAAAGGCATTCGCGGCGAAGGCGCTACGCATGCCTGGGTTGAAGTTTTAATTCCGTCTTATGGCTGGGCAGGCATTGATCCCACCAATAATATTTGGGTAACCAATAACCATGTAAAGCTGGCAATAGGCAGGCATTTTAATGACTGTACGCCCATAAAAGGAACCTTTAAAGGGCCTGCCCACCAAAAGCTGTCGGTGTATGTATCAATCGGGTATGAAGACGGGCGCATGTTTGAAGAAATAAATAATGTAAACATGCAGGAATACGAGCCGGAAGCAAAAGAAGAACTGGTGGATGAGAGCTTTGCCGCCCAGCAACAATGATGGATTGCTATACATCTGTCGGAATGCAGTGAAAATAATTTGTATCACTTTAAAAAACTGATAAACGTTTAAATAAAGTATTACGTATTTAATAAAGTAATGTTTCCCTTCGCTTTTTGAAAAATCCCGCTTCAATGCGGGATTTTTTATTTTCATCATTCGGCTTTAATGCGCTACAAATAAAATCAGCTTATAGTTTTGCAGGCCATTGTTATAAAAGCGATGGTTCATTAAACTATTCAGTTCATGCAAAAACCGGTATTGGTTATAAAGCTTGGTTCTGCAACGATCAGCAAAGCCGATGGCTCTGTTAATATAACCATCATAAAAAGAATTACCGACGAAATTGCCGCCCTGTCGGCAAACTGGCGTATCGTATTGGTTTCAAGCGGCGCCGTGGGCAGCGGAAAAGCTTCTATTCAAAATTATAAGGGCAGCATTACCGAGCGCAAAGCCGCCGCCGCCGTGGGCAATCCTATACTTATACAACTGTACCATGCCTGTTTTTCAAAGCATGGCATTTCGGTGGCGCAGGCTTTGTGCGAAAGACATCATTTTTCAAACCGCCGGCAGTTTCTGCAATTAAAAGAAACATTTGCCATGTTCTGGAACAACAATATCCTTCCCGTGGTGAATGAAAATGACCTCGTAAGCAATATTGAATTGCAGTTTTCTGATAATGATGAACTGGCCACTTTAATTGCCGTTGGTTTTGACGCGGCCACACTTATTGTTTGTACTTCTGTTGGCGGTTTTTTAGACAATGAAAGAAAAATAATCCCTGTTATTGAAAAAATAGACAAGAGCATACAAGGCTATGTTCAGCATGATAAAAGCAGCCTGGGCTTAGGCGGCATGTTATCAAAGCTTACCTTCACCAGGCTGGCTACATCACTCGGCATAAAAGTGATTATCTGCGGTGTAACAAAGCCAAACTTTTTTGCACTGGCGCTGGAAGGCCTGAATGGCACCACTTTCATTCCACAGAAATCAAATTTCAAAGCAAGGCAAAAATGGCTTGCCAGTGGTTCAATAACCCTGGGAAATATTCTGCTCGACACCGGCGCAGCAAAGGCTCTGGCAAACCGAAAAAGCCTGCTCACCGTTGGCATAAAACAAATTGAAGGAAATTTTATGGCAGGCGAAGTAGTGCAGTTGATGAATGATGTACAGGAAATAATAGGTGTGGCTAAAGTAAAGCTCAATGCAAAAGACATGCGCGCACAAATTGCACAAAAAAATATAATTGCCGCCCATGCAGACGATATTGTGATATTTTAGGCCCATCCCTCCCTTCCAAAAGAGAAGGAGAAAGAAGCGAGCGTTCTTTTATTATTCTTTTAATATTTTAGAGGCTAAAAGTCCTCTCCTTTGGAGAGGATTTAGAAGAGGCTTTAATATGCAATCAATACAACCACTCATAGTAAAAACACATAAGGCAGCCGTTCACCTTCGCAATTGCGCTGATGCACAGATCAGGAAAACACTGAACATGCTGGCTGATGCACTGGAAGCAAATGCCGCGGTTATTTTAAAAGCCAATAAAAAAGATGTGGCCAAACAGGATGTGAACGATCCGCGTGTTGACCGCCTGCTGCTGAATGAACAACGCATTAAAAGCATAGCCGGCAGCATAAGAAAAATAAGCAGGCTTCCTAACCCTTCCAACAAGATTATTGACAAACGCACTTTGCCGAACGGGCTGGAACTGGAAAAAACAAGTGTGCCGCTCGGCGTTGTAGGCGCCGTATATGAATCGAGGCCGAATGTTACGTTTGACATTGCCGCCCTCTGCCTGCGCAGCCAGAACGCCTGCCTGTTAAAGGGCAGCAAAGAAGCAGAAGCCACCAATAAAGCATCTGTAAAAATTATAAAAGATGTATTGCAGGCAAACAGCATTGATGCGGATTGCATAACACTTTTACCAAGCGCAAGAGAAGTGGTGCAGGAACTGTTTACAGCAACAAAATATGTGGATGTGATCATTCCACGCGGATCGGACAGCCTGATACAGTTTGTGCGCAAAAACAGCTTGGTACCTGTAATTGAAACAGGCGCCGGCGTTTGCCATGTGTATATTGAAGAAAGCGCAGACATAAGCAAGGCCGTAAATATTGTGGTGAATGCCAAAACCACAAGGCCTGCCGTTTGCAATTCATTAGACACAATTATTGTGGATGAAAAGATTGCCCGGCCTTTTTTAGATAAGCTGCAGCCTTTGTTTGATAAATATCCTGTTGAGATTTTTGCTGATAGCAAATCATACAGGCTCCTTAAAGGCTATGCGCATTTGCAGCAGGCAAAGCCCGAAGATTTCGACCGTGAATTTTTAAGCCTGAAATGTGCCGTAAAGGTAGTGAAGAATATAGACGAAGCTTTAACGCATATTGCCCTGCATTCCACCAAACACTCTGAAGCGATCGTATCAAAAAATAAAAAAAGCTGCGAGCGTTTTTTACGTGAAGTGGATGCGGCCGCTGTGTATGCCAATGCTTCCATAAGATTTACAGACGGGGAAGAATTTGGCCTCGGCGCAGAAATAGGCATATCAACCCAAAAGCTGCATGCCCGCGGGCCTTTTGCTTTGGAAAAACTGGTAAGCGAAAAATGGGTGGTGAGAGGTAATGGGCAGGTGAGGTAACTGCGCTTAATATTCAACAATCAATATTCAATACTCAATGTTCAATTGAAAAGTCAAAAATGAGCATTGATTTATTGAGCATTGAATATTGATTATTTATTCATTCGTGCATATTTGTTTTTCAGTTGTCTCATGGAACCTCGCCATGTACATTCCCCTGTGTGAGAAAAATTATCATGCTCGGTTTCATTTAAAGACATACTCTTTACCTTACTTCCAACGCTTTCAACTTTTTATCATTAAAATCATACGTTACCGGAACACAGGTAGCCAGTTCTCTTGCTACAATTTGTTCCGGCGTTAAGTTTTCAATATACATAATAAGGCTGCGCAAACTGTTGCCATGCGCAACAATCAAAACATTTTTTCCTGTAAGCAGTTCAGGCAATATGGCCTTTTTGAAGTAAGGCACAGCACGCTTATAGGTATCTTTCAGGCTCTCACCGCCCGGAGGGGCCACATCGAAGGAGCGGCGCCATATATGCACCTGCTCCACTCCGTATTTTTGGGCGGCTTCCGCTTTATTCAGGCCTTCAAGATCGCCATACCTTCTTTCATTTAAAGCGGCGTTTTTTATTACCGGGATATCCTGAAGGCCGCAATCATCCAGTATAATCTGCAATGTTTGTTGCGCACGTTTAAGCTGTGAAGTAAATGCAATATCTATCTTTTCCGCCTTTAATTGTTTGGCTGCGCCTTCCGCTTCATTACGGCCGGTCTCTGTCAGCTCAACATTGCGGCAGCCGGTAAAACGGTTTTCAAGATTATATAAAGACTGGCCGTGCCTTAACAATATTAATTTCACACGCATGATCTATGTTTAATTAAGCCATGCAAATTAAGAAAGCAGTTGCCAATAAACCTGTAATGGCAAACAGGCGCTTTGATGCCATGAAATGCTACAGCCGGCATAATAATACGGATAATACGAAGCATTCCGCTTTACTGCACCAGCAGGCTTTTGAATAAAGTGGTATCGCCGCTGAATACATTAAAATCAACCCGCGTTTTTATACCGTTTACCTTGCCCGTGGCATTGTGCTGCCAGAAGTACCAGCCTTCCGCCACGCCCGGCTGCCGTTTTACAAAATAATGCGCCACCCAAAGCGGGTATTCGTCAAACTCATGGCCGAGAAAATTTTTGTAAAACGATGCGCTGGTATAAATAACGGGCTTTACATTATAAGCCGCTTCCACAGTGTTAAGCCATGCGTGAATGCGGCTGCGCATACTGTCGGGCCGCACGCCATAAAGCGCTTCAATATCCAGCACAGGCGGCAGGTCGCCGGGCTGCAGCTGAACATTTTTAATAAAATTCTGGGCCTGTTTGCGGCCGCTTTTTGTTGCGAGAAAAAAATGATAGGCGCCGCGTGTAATATTGGCTTCTTTTGCTTTTTGCCAGTTGCGTTTATACTGCCGGTCCACATTATTCAACCCTTCGGTGGCTTTAATGAAGGCGAATTTTATGCTGATGTCCTGGTCCTGCATTTGCGCCACAGAGGGCCAGTAAATATTGCCCTGGTAATTGCTTACATCAATGCCATGAATGGCATAACCCAGCGGCAGCTCAATACCAAAACCCGGATACAGGGCAAAGTGCGCCTCTTCCTTTTTTTGTTTGATGAGGTATTGTATCCATATAAACAAAGACAAAGCGCCTGCAATAACCGAAGCGATTATAAATGTGCGGTTGCCAGACCTTTTCTTAGAACGTTTACGCTTTGCCATGCAATAACCGGTATCAGCAATTATTAACGCTAATGTGGCAATTCTAATATTTTCCTGCTGAATAAACAGGATAATAATGTAAAAATCCGCGCTTCTGTGGCAGCTGTTATTTTATGCAACCTTAAAAACTTATTTTGTGCTTTTTGAATCAATTAACTGAATGGTCAATATGAGAAAAATCTTCCTGCTTCTTCCTGCTGCATTGGCTTTTATGGTCTGTTTTGCCCAAAAAGATTCTGTAACCATAAGCGATTATGCCCGTGCAGAAAGCATGCTGGCCGGCAATCTCACGCCTTATATTTACAACACGGTAAGCTTTGGAAAATGGATAAGTGACGATCAATATGCTTATCAAACACAAACGCTGCAGGGCATTGAATATATTATGATTGATGCAGCCAAAGGCGCCCGCACCAAATTAACCGGTAAGCCTGCAGGCTTTGGCGGCAACCCCTATCGCCCGGAAAGCAAAGAAGTGCTTTCGCCCGATGGCAGGAAAGCAGCATTTATAAAAGATTATAATGTATGGGTGCGGGATGTGGCTACCAGCCGGCTTACACAGCTTACCGCCGATGGCGTTCCATATTATGGTTATGCCACCGATAATGCCGGCTGGAAACATTCTGACAACGCCATCCTGCGCTGGTCGCCCGACTCTAAAAAGATCGCTACTTTCCGGCAGGATGAGCGCAAGGCAGGCGATATGTATCTTGCTACGACCAATGTGGGCCACCCTGTACTGGAGCACTGGAAATATCCTTTGCCGGGCGACAGCAACATTGTTATGATAGAAAGGGTGGTGATTGATGTGGAGCGCCCCAAAGTGATCCGTTTGCAAATTCCGCCCGACCCGCACCGCGCCACTTTAAGCGATGATATTTCAAGCAGCGGCACATTTGATGATGTTAGCTGGAGCGACGATGGCTCGCAATTCGCTTTTGTTTCTACTTCAAGGGATCACAAAATTGAAAAGGTGCGCATTGCCGATGCCAATACCGGCGCCGTGCGTGAGGTGTTTGAAGAAAGCGTGCCCACGCAATACGAATCAGGCTGGGGCGCTATCAACTGGAAATACCTGCCCGCCACCAAAGAGATCATCTGGTTTTCAGAACGCGATAACTGGGGGCATCTGTATTTGTATGATGCCACAACCGGCAAACTGAAAAATCAAATCACAAAAGGCAACTGGGTGGTTACCCAATTGCTGCATGTAGATGAAAAAAACAGGGCAATCTATTTTCTTGCCAATGGCCAGGACCCTGCAAACCCATATTTTACACATTTTTATAAAATAGGTTTGGATGGAAAGAAAATGGTACCGCTTACACCCGAAACAGGTTTTCACAGGGTTAGCATATCGCCTTCCCACAAATATTTTATAGATGATTGCTCGCAGCCAAACGTTCCCAACACGATTGTGCTGCGCAATACAGATGGGAAACTCCTTACAACGCTGGAAAAAACAGACATAAGGAAACTGAAGGAAACCGGCTGGCAGCCGCCTTTGCCGGTAACTTTAAAAGCGCATGATGATACGACAGATATTTACGGTTTGGTTTTCAAGCCATCTGATCTTGATACGGCCGGAAAATATCCTGTTGTAGTGTATATTTATCCGGGGCCGCAGGGCGGCAGCATTGGCGGCAACTGGGGTTTTGCTGCTGCAAGAGGCGATAACCAGGCGCTGGCAGAACTGGGTTTTATAGTAATAGTCATTGAAGGCACAGCCAATCCGCTGCGCTCCAAATCTTACCACGATATGAGCTATGGCTTTATGGCGGAAAATACTTTGCCCGACCAGATTGCCGGTATAAGGCAACTGGCTGCCCGGTATGCTTATATTGATACAAACCGCGTGGGTATCTGGGGACATTCCGGCGGTGGTTTTGCAACAGCCTGCGCCATGTTCAGGTTCCCCGATTTTTTTAAAGTGGGCATTTCAGAGTCGGGCAACCACGATAACCGCAATTATGAAGATGACTGGGGCGAAAGGTATATCGGCCTGCTTGCAAAAGATGCTTCGGGCAAAGATAATTACGAGGCACAGGCCAACCAGGTGTATGCAGGCAACCTTAAAGGAAAACTATTGCTGGCGCATGGCATGCTGGACGATAATGTTCCGCCATATAATACGCTGCTGGTGGTGGAGGCATTGGAAAAAGCCAACAAAGATTATGATCTTATTATTTTTCCCAACAGCCGCCACGGCTATGGGCCTTATGCTTATTATATGATGCGCCGCCGCTGGGATTATTTTGTAACGAACCTGCTTGGCGCTGCGCACCCCAAAGAATATAAACTGAGCAGCCCTGCGGGTGGAAGATAGTTCCTGGTTTTTAGCCGGCCGGATTGAATTGCGGGAATTGGAATGCGCCCTTCGGCGATGAGAAAGCATTTATACTTTCGCGTTATGAAATTTTTACAAACCGCCCTGCTGCAAATTTGTTTTTTTTATATAACCGCCTGCGCCGATAAACAACCGTCACCCGGCGATACATCAGTTCAGGCTGATACGGCGGCATCGCGGGCTGTATCATTCACGCCGGATACATTCCCCGTTAGAAAATTGCTGGAGCATATTGCCTGCAAAAATGATGCAACGCAATCGTACAGCTTATATATCCCATCCGGCAAAACCAATGCGGTTATTTATTTTTTTGATCCGCATGCAGATGGTGCCTTGCCTTTGGAAAAATACAAAGCGCTTGCCGATGCCTGTAATTTTATATTGATAGGAAGCAACAATTCCAAAAACGGCAATGATTTTGAAACGGCAGAAAAAATATGGGAAGCTTTATTTAATGATACCCAAAGCCGTTTGCAGTTAAATAAAAGCAGGATATATGTCTGCGGTTTTTCAGGCGGCGCAAAGGTTGCAGGCTATCTTGCTTTGCATCATCCTGAAATAAAAGCCGTAATAGCAGGCGGCGCCGGTTTGCCGGATGGAACGCCTGCATCTAACTTCAATTTTAGTTTTACAGGCATTGCGGGCAAAGGTGATATGAACATGACAGACCTCGTTACATTAAACAATGACCTTGATAAAACACAAATAAAACACAGGCTGATATTATTTAACGGCAAACATGCATGGTGCCCTGAAAGCACGATGGGCATTGCATTTGCCGGCTTGGACTTTGACGCCATGCGCAATCATGATTTTCCAAAGAATGATTCAATCATTCATGCATTCATCAGCAACAGCAAAAAAAGAATTGATGCGGCCATACAAAAGAATGATTACATACAGGCATCGAATGAATGTGCGCTTGCCATGAATATGCTTGATGGCTTAACAGATATTGCTTTCTTCAAACAAAAGAATAATTCTATTGTAAATGATGCTGCTTATAAAAATCAATGGCAACAACAGCAACAATTATTTGCTATCGAACAAAACAAAAAAGCGGAATACAATGCACAGTTCCAGCAGGGCGATATGAATTACTGGAATAAAACCATCAGCGATTTAAATGCAAAAGCAAAGGACGCCACGCCTGAAGCGGCTATGAACCAAAGATTGCTGGCATATTTGTCATTGGCGTTTTATTCCATCAGCAACCAGCTTGTTAATCAAAACCAAAATGATGCTGCCGGTTATTTTGTGTCGTTATATAAAATGGCCGATCCCACCAACAGTGAAGCCTGGTATTTTTCTGCTATATTAAATGCAAGGAATAACAATGCAAAAGCTGCGCATGACGATCTCGTAAAAGCGGTTTCGAATGGCTTTAATGATAAGGCAAGAATGATGCAGCAGCCCGAATTTATTAAGCTTCAACCGCAAATAAACCTGCCCCTCATCCCCGGCCCGTAATTATTTTACCCGCACGTATTTTTCAATGTTTATCCTGTTCACGCCAATGCTGTCAATCTTTTCAATGCCCTGCTGGGTGAGCGTATCATTGTTTAAAGCAATGGTGAAATGAAAATCGTTGCCTTCCCATTCCCTTGCATTGCAGTATTCAAGATGCTCGGTGTAATTGCCGTCGCTTAATTCGTAATGGCCGCCGCCTGAAGAAAAAAAAGCTGTGGCAGAATCTTTGCCTTTATTGAGATCATGTCCCATAAAAGCAAAATGCGTGGCATTGATAACCTTGATGAATGATTTGTCTTTTGTATAATCTGTAACAGCCGTATCATGCTTTTCGATGGTTCTGCCTGAAATAAGTTTCCAGGTACCTTGTATGGAACTGGCTGGTGCGTGGGATGAAGGCTGCTGTTGATTATTGCATGCAGTTAAGGCGGTAATAGTTGCAATGGTTAAGATTTTTTTCATTGATTGTTTTATTAGAAGAGGTTGTTTTGAATGCTGTTTGAAAATCATTGTTGTCCGACTAAAATATTTTCTCTTGGGCTAAAGCCCTTTAAGAGCCTGCTTTTTACTAACCCCAGGCTTAAGCCTGGGGTTATATATCTGAAATCCTTGCACAATGGGCTTTAGCCCAAGTTATCCGGACAACAATGTTTGCAAATAGTTTAAAGTTTTGTATTTGAAACTATAGCTGAATAATGATATGCAGGTGCAGTGAGTGCCACAACCGTGATGCCATCATTTCATTAGCTGGTAAAAAATATGCATAACAATTTTATGGTTACACCTTTTCAATCAGCGGATGCTTCCACGGCCCGCGGTAATTTCTTTGCAGCAATGCGGTAGCTTCTTCATCGCCAATAATTTCATGCTTTATTGTATCGTAACTCAGCGGCCTTTGCAACTGCATGGAAAGATTGGCCATAATGCAACTCGCTGTTGAAATATGCCCTTCTTCAATGGGCGCTACGGGCTTTATATTTTTATCAATGGCTTCCATAAAGTTCAGGATATGCCTTCTGGTTGCAGCAGCAACATGCAATTCAATATCAGGCTCTTTTAAGTCTTCAGGATATTTTTCTTTCTCCCAAAGCAGGTCGCCGTGCAGCTTCTGCGCTTTGTCATCTGTGGGAAAGAAATCATATTTCCATACATCGCAGCAAAGCGTTCCTTTATCGCCATAAATTTTAAATGCCCATGGATAAGCAGGATCAGCAGGCCTGCCCCAGGTGCGGTGCTGCCACACACAATCTATATCGTCGTAAGCAAAAGTGGCGGTTTGCGTGTCGCTGATGTTGCTGCTGCTTTCCTTATCAACAAAAATCCCACCCGTTGATGCAACGCTCTTTGGCCAGCCGAGGTTCAGCATCCAGCGCACCGCGTCAAACATGTGAATGCACATATCGCCGATAATGCCATTGCCATATTCCATATAAGCGCGCCAGCGGCGGTGCGGCAAACCGGTATAGGGCCGCAAGGGAGCAGGGCCCGTCCACCTATCGTAATCGAAAAAAGACGGCACAGGTTCTACTGCCGGATTACCGGTTGCCCGCATGTGATAATAGCAACACATTTCTGCATGATGAATTTTACCCAGCATGCCGGTATCAATAATTTTTTGTTTGGCTTCCACCAAATGCGGCGTGCTCCTGCGCTGTGTGCCCACCTGCACAACGCGATTGTATTTTTTAGCTGCTGCCACAATAGCTTCGCCTTCCAGCACATCAACACTGATGGGTTTTTGAAGGTAAACATGCGCCCCTGACTGCAGCGCATCAATAGCCTGCAGTGCATGCCAGTGATCGGGCGAACCAATCAATACAACTTCAAGTTTTGCTTCATCTAAAAGTTTCCTGTAATCCTTATACAGCTTAGGTTTCTGATGGCTTTGCTGCCTTTCGCTTACCATTGCGGCTGCATGGTCCAGCATGTTTTCATCCACATCAGACAGCGCCACCACATCAACGGGCGCTACCTGTATCAGCCTGAACAAATCGCTCTTGCCGTACCAGCCGGCGCCTATTAATGCCACACGTTTAGATGGCATGTTTTGCAGGCTTAATTTATCTATGTTCAATGCGCTTAAAGCAAGCAGCGAAGCGCTGTTGCGTAAAAAGTCGCGACGATAAATTTTGTGTTTGTTCATGGATGATTGTGTTTGTTTTTTTTGTACCAACTGAGGTATTTCATGGCATCACGGTTGTGTCACTCACTGCATCGGCATATCGTTGTTCAGCCATGGCTTCATCTTCTTATACTAGCCTGTGCAGGCAATTATTTTCAAGCATTTGCTACATTAATCCAGGCTTTTTAAATCAATATTCAGCAGGCATGCAATGAATTATTTATAGATGGCAACCTCGTTCAATCCTTCACGTGTTCTCACACCGCGATACATGCCTGCACTGTTAAACAACAAGGCGTAATTACCGTTCGCATCAACGCCAATCATACCGCCTTCTCCGTTTATGGCAACCAGTTTTTCGCTCACCACTTTGTTCATCGCATCATGCAAATTCATATTGGCGTATTCCATAAGGCAGCTTACATCATACGCCGCAACTGCTTTTATAAAAAGCTCGCCATGACCAGTGCAGCTAACAGCGCAGGTTTTATTATTGGCATACGTGCCGCATCCAATTAAAGGGCTGTCGCCAATGCGGCCATAATTTTTATTCGTCATGCCGCCGGTGCTGGTGGCCGCTGCAATATTGCCCTGCATATCGCAGGCAACCGCGCCAACTGTACCAAATTTCTTATCTGTATTTTTTGCGGAATGATCGAGCTGATAAGCATCAGAATCTTTCATTTCATTCCATTGGTCGTACCTGAATTTTGAGAAGAAATATTCATCAGGCTCAAATACAAAGCCCTGCTCTTTTGCAAAGCCGGCAGCGCCTTCTCCACACAGCATTACATGTTCCGTTTTCAGCATAACTGCTTCTGCAAGTTTTATGGGATTGCTTATATGCTGCACACCACAAACGGCTCCGGCAGCCAGATCAGCACCATTCATAACTGCTGCATCCATTTCGTGCAAACCTTTTTTGGTGAACACAGAACCGCGGCCTGCATTGAATAAAATATCATCTTCCAGCACCACAACCGCTGCAACAACGGCATCTGTTGCAGTACCGCCTTTTTCCAAAACTGCATAGCCTGCATCTAATGCCTGCTGCAAACCCTGCCTGTATTTTTGTTCAAGCTCAGAAGTCATATTCTCTTTGAGGATAGTGCCGGCGCCGCCGTGCACTGCGATTGTATATTTCATTGTAAATAATACTGCTGTTATTTACGGGCAAGTTACTGATGAATTGTCTGAACCGGGATTTTTAGGGTTTTTCTGATTTATGGATATAATAACGTGAGTTTTGGGATAAGCTTAGATTGTTATTTCGACCTCCTCCCAACCCTTTTATTTCGTGCATATATATTTTTTAATTGCCTCAATGAATGCTTTGCATT